>BLLV01000148.1 GCA_011959205.1 Bacteroidaceae bacterium | reverse complement strand
TGTCTTACCCGTCCCTTACCGCTATTGGTCCTGCATGTAAAATCCCTCCCTGACAAGAAGCCGAAAAGGCTCGATGAAAGGGAAAGTAAAAAAATAACCTATTAAATTTCAAAGTTATGCACAGCAAGATTTTTCAGATTACCCAGACACGGGTGGAGAAGGACAACTACCTGAACGAGGACACGCTCATGCAAGGGGACAACAGTCATTTTGACTATTGTGCCGAAATTGACGACGAGGAACGAAAGGAGTATATCGGCTATCTGGTAAACCATGTCCTCCCCAAAGGGATGTTTGAATTGACTTCCGAAGATACTATCCTTTACAAAGGTGGAACGGAAAAATGGAAAGAAGAGTTTGTTTCCGAAATCCGCAAGAGAGCGGAAGCCATTACCCCTGATAAGATGCAGGATTGGATTGGCCCCGTTTACCAACTCGAAAAATTCCTGAAAGACCCGCTGGATACCGGCTACTGGTTCTATACGGACGCAGAGGGCGTACAATCGTATGCTGAACAATCCTATGAGTTCCTGCGGGAAATCTTCGCTCTTGAACCGGGTACGACACTTTACATCGGAGGGGTCATCGACTATCACTTCTGATACTGCCGGACAAGCATCGGGAAGCCGCCCGCCGCATAAGCGAGCAGCGGAAAGTGGGAAGAATATTTGTAAAGTCAGTAATAAGACTATATCGGCATAACTAATAATGACAGTTACGGTTACAGGCTAATTGATTGTAATAAATAGCCTATTAAAATTCAAGAAAGCAAATTGATAGGCTTTCTTGAATTTCGTGTTAGCGTAATCAATCAGAAAACGACATTAAAATGGTACGTTTTTTAGAAAAACAGAAAAGAATAATCCGCCTATAGTGATTTAATATTATCTCTATATTGCCTAAATGCTTTTTCGTTTATATTTTTTATTGCTAAATCCAATTCATTGAGAAGTCGAACTTTGTCATTAGGTATCATTCCAATGAACGGAACGGTGTTTGATACCGTATTTCCTAACAAGGTGGTCTCTATTCGGAGCCTTGAAATGAAAGTCCATAGTTCCAATAGTCTTTCGTGCTCAGTAGCTTCTACAAAATTGCCACGCTGTACTTCTTCATATAATTCTGTTTCAGGGAAAACAGTCAGCGATACGAAGTTTATGGTAAAAGGGTGTAACTGGTTGAATACATTGGCTGTATTGATAGCATTCCGTTCTCCTTTGCTATTTCCGGCAAGTCCTGTTAGATACACGAGATTATATTCGATATTTGCTTCTTCCAGTTTCTTGCATTGCTCAATAATATCATTCGCCGTATATCCCTTGTTCATTGTTGCCAATGTATCATCATCACCCGATTCCGTTCCAATACTGATACTATCAAAGCCTAAATGACGCAGATTTTTCAATTCCTCTACTGTTTTCGGCTTAATGTCCGAAATACGGGCAAACATACCGATGCTTTCACAATGACGAAGATATTTCCTAATCAAAAGACCTAAATCCAACAGCTTGTTATAACTTAACACAAATGGGTTGGCTCCTGTTAAAAACACACGCCGGGCTTTGGGTTGATAACTTTGTATCACTTTCAAATCTTCTTCGACTTCCGTAACAGGAGATAGACGAAACTTTGTTCCGTGATATAAACTACAAAATTTGCACTTGTTGTGAGTGCATCCGGCAGTTACCTGTAAGAGTTGAGAATTTGCCTCGTATGGTGGTCGCCACACTTGTCCCGTAAAATGTAATAGTTCCATATATTTATAAATTAAGCACTTGGAATTAATTATTTTCCGTATTTTTGTAGTGCGAAGGTAGGATGCTCTTTTTTGTGTGACGAGAACTGTGCTAGCTGTCAGCTTCTTACGTTTGTGTTAGTTGTTCTCACTA
>BLLV01000147.1 GCA_011959205.1 Bacteroidaceae bacterium | reverse complement strand
GTTTCGGGTTGCACGTCTTCCGCTTCCTGTTTCGCCTGTTCCTGCACGAGCAGTACGGCTTTCTTTTCCTCAATTCGTTGGTGTCGTTTCTCGTACACCTCATTATGTCCGTTTTTGATAGTGGCGAGTTCTTCGGGCATATGCTTCTCGGCGAAGTCAAGCAAGAGGGTGGCAATGGCGTTATTGCCGTATGCGCCCTTGAAGTTGGCAATCAGAAAATCCCTGCGGATAACGGCTTTCTGCTTGGCGGTGAGATTTGCGATGATGTTCATTTTCTCCTCGTCCGTGAGGTAGTGATAAGGTTCTTTTCCCTCAAGACCGACCTCGGCATAGTGCTCCTTGCGGAGTGAAGCAAGCAAGAAGAAATAAATCATCTTGTCCTCGTCCTGTCCGAACTTGCGTTCCAACATATCCACTTCCAAAATCTGTTTCTTGGTGTCCTCCACGGTCTTTTCAAGGGCTATCTCTTTGTTGCGCTTGTCCTGCTTCTCCAACTTTTCCACAGGAGAGAGCGGTTTTTCAGTCGCTCCGTCCGTTCCGTTCGCATTGGAAGCGGTATTCGTCAAGTAACAGAGCACAATCTCTTTCTGCTCAATACGGATATAGAGCGTTATCTTTCCTGTTTCCGCCTGCTCGTGGATTGTCTTGCACCGCTCCACGTAGTCGCTGAAGTCCTGCTCGTACTTCACGTGCGCTTCCTCGTATTCCTCGGTGGTGTCGTATTCTTCCTTTTCGGGTGCTACGGGCGTTTTGGGGTATGCCGTGGCATAATTCTTGAGTTCGACTACCTCGTAACCCATAGCGGTAAGACGTTCCACAACCGTCTCGTTGTAGTTGTACTCTTGGTGGCACAGGGACACGGTGGGATATTGTTCCATGAACTGCACGGCTTTCTCGGTAAGGTGCGAAGCGTTCATTTCTGCAAGGCAAGTACGGTTGGCGCAGTTTCCGCAACCGCCCTCGCAAAACAACATCATGTTGTTGGTGTTGTGAGGACACGACAGGCAAAGGGTCTTGTCGAATGAATAACGCCCAAGGTCAGTCGTATAATGCTGTTCGATGTTCTTTGCCACATCGGAGGCTTTCAGCCCTCGCCAACTATTGTATATCGTACCCTCTTTCAAATGCTTGTCGTACACTTCACGCTGGATGTCTTCGCCATAACGGCAAATCTCGCTCGCCACGCTGATTGTGATTTCGTCCTGTTCCAAAAGTCGGGCGATTTCGGGTATCAAGGAGACGAATTTCAAACGGGTGCGGATATAGCTCTCGTTCTTGCCGAACTGCACCGCCAACGACTGCACATCATGGCGACCGCTCTCTATGAGCTTTTGGTAGGCGTTCGCTTCCTCAATGGGCGTAACGTCCTTGCGTTGTAAGTTTTCCGTTACTGCCATTTCTTCGGCTGTCTCGTCCGAAATTTCCATGACGATAGCCGGTATCTCTTCCAATCCTGCCATGAGCGAAGCACGGTATCTGCGTTCTCCGAACACGATTTCCATGCGGTCGTCCGCAATGGGGCGCACCCCAATAGGCTGCAACACGCCTTGCTGACGAATGCTCTCGGCAAGTTCGGCGAGACTCGTCTCGTCAAAGTTCTTGCGTGGATTGTAACCGCTCGGCTGAATGCTTGCCAATGCTACCATAGTGATGTTTCTCTCTGCTACTGACTGAATGTTGTTCATTGTCTCCATAATTCATTTAATTTTAACGGTTTATAAATATGTTGCACTTTCTATCGGTTGGGGTCAAACTCGTACTCCTGCGGATTGTCGTAGCCATCGAATACTACCCGAAAGGTCTCGAAGTCCTGCTTTCCTGCCAGTCTGACGGTATCTTTCGACCCAATGTAGTAGGGTTCGTTCATTACCCGAAAGGGTGCGCCACGCAGTACGCTATCAGCCAACGTGCAAACTTTGTCGGGTTGTTCGGGCATGATATAGCCCAATGCGTATTCGTTGAAAACCACCAATTTAATTTTATCCATATCTCTTTAATTTTGAGTTGTTTTTTCTTTTCCCTTTGTTCGGTTCTTTTTCCTGCCTGAACCGCTTGGGATTTACAGATGCTTTACAGGACTGACGAACAAGCTATTTCCGACGCTTTTTCCGGAAAATTACTCTTTCGCAGAAAGGAAGAATTTTACAG
>BLLV01000146.1 GCA_011959205.1 Bacteroidaceae bacterium | reverse complement strand
CTCGTACCTGCAAATCGCCTCCTTATAATCCTCGGAAATCAATTTCGGTTCTTTGGTAGCCAGGTCATAACCTACCATCACCGTGCGGCACTCACACTTCACCTCATGGGTATCCGTAGTCACGGCACGCTGCAACAGGGTAAAACTCTTGTGCCCCAAATGTACCACTGCCGTTTCTATCACCAGGTGATCCGAGAAAAACACCGGCATAAAGAAGTTGGCATTGATATTGGCCACCACAATAGCCAGCTTGCT
This sequence comes from Bacteroidaceae bacterium, assembly GCA_011959205.1. Lineage (GTDB taxonomy): Bacteria > Bacteroidota > Bacteroidia > Bacteroidales > Bacteroidaceae > Phocaeicola. Next base: position 39,604 of record BLLV01000146.1, on the reverse strand, counting down.
CCAGTCGGCATCACCCAATACATCTTTTATATAAGTGGTCTTTGCCAAATCGTACAAAGAAAAGTAAACCGAATTATTCATGTGACCAAACTGATCCACATCGCTAAATCGTATCTGCACCGGCATGGTATGCCTGAATTTTATATCCTCTGCCATAGTTTAGTTAATTAAAATCGTTCAAATATAACACTTTTCCCAATAATTAAGCCATAAATAACAGATTATTCTTAATTTTGCCGCGAAATAAATGAATATGTAATTTTAATAACAATATAAACATGGATAAGAAGTATAGCAAGGAGACCTTATGCGTACAGGCAGGCTGGACTCCGAAAAAAGGCGAACCACGCGTTTTGCCTATTTATCAAAGTACCACATTCAAGTATGACACCAGCGAGCAGATGGCGCGTCTGTTCGATTTGGAAGACTCGGGGTATTTCTACACACGCCTGCAAAACCCCACCAATGACGCCGTTGCCGCAAAAATCGCAGCATTGGAAGGTGGTGTAGGTGCTATGTTGACCTCGTCCGGCCAGGCTGCCAACTTCTATGCCATTTTCAATATCTGTCAGGCAGGCGACCACTTCGTATGCTCGTCTACCATCTACGGAGGCACATTCAATCTGTTCGGTGTCACGCTGAAAAAACTGGGCATCGAATGTACCTTCATTGACGCCAATGCATCCGAGGAGGAGATAGACCAGGCGTTCCGCCCGAACACCAAAGCCTTGTTCGGCGAAACCATCTCCAATCCGAGCATCGACGTGCTGGACATTGAAAAGTTCGCACGTATCGCCCACAAGCACGGTGTGCCTTTGATTGTGGACAACACCTTCGCCACTCCCATCAACTGCCGCCCATTTGAATGGGGAGCGGATATCGTCACCCATTCCACCACCAAATACATGGACGGTCATGCCACCAGTGTAGGAGGTGCCATTGTGGACAGCGGTAACTTTGACTGGGAAGCCCATGCGGACAAATTCCCCGGCCTGACCCAGCCCGACGAATCTTATCACGGACTGACTTATACCAAAGCATTCGGCAAAATGGCTTACATGACGAAAGCAACCGCCCAACTGATGCGTGACCTCGGCTCCATCCAGTCTCCGCAAAATGCGTTCCTGCTGAATCTGGGATTGGAAACATTGCACCTGCGCGTGCCCCGTCATTGCGAGAACGCACAGAAGGTGGCCGAATGGCTGGAAGCCAACCCGAAGGTGAAATGGGTGAACTATTGCGGACTGAAAAGCAGCAAATACTATGACCTGGCACAGAAATATATGCCAAACGGCTCGTGCGGTGTCATCGCTTTCGGCTTGAACGGTACCCGTGAGGAAGCGATAGAATTTATGGACAGGCTGAAATTCATCTGCATCGTAACCCATGTGGCCGACGCACGTACCTGCGTACTGCATCCCGCCAGCCATACTCACCGCCAGCTCACCGATGAGCAGTTGCGCGAAGCGGGAGTCGCTCCGGACCTGATCCGTTTGTCGGTAGGCATTGAGAATGTAAGCGACATCATTGCCGATATTGAACAAGCTTTACAATAAGGCGAAGCGGATGAAAAGGATCATTATCATTGGCGCCACTTCCGGCATCGGACTGGAAGTGGCGCGATGCTATCTGAAAGCAGGCTGGCAGGTAGGCGTGGCAGGACGTAGAGAGGAAGAACTGGAAAAGCTCCGGCAGTCCGCTCCCGGGCAGGTATGTACCCAGCGGATAGATGTCACCCACGAGGATGCCCCTGCCTTATTAAAGCAACTGATTATGAAAACGGGAGGTATGGATGTGTTCCTGCTCAGCTCGGGCATAGGCAAACAAAATCTTTCACTCTGCCCCGATATAGAATTACAGACCGCCGCCACCAATGTGTCGGGATTCATACGGATGGTCAATGCCGCCTATCATTATTTCGAACAGCAAGGCAAAGGACATATAGCGGTGATCAGTTCCATAGCAGGCACCAAGGGACTGGGTTCCGCCCCTGCCTATTCAGCGACCAAACGGTTTCAAAACACCTATCTGGATGCTTTGGACCAATTGGCGCACATGAACAAACTACACATTTCCTTCACCGACATCCGTCCCGGATTTGTCGCCACCCCTCTGTTGAAAGATGACAAATACCCACTGCTGATGCAGGCTCCCCACGTGGCATCACACATTGTAAAAGCCATCTCCCGAAGGAAAAAAACAGCTGTCATAGACTGGCGTTATCAAATTTTAGTGTTCCTTTGGAAACTGATTCCCGGATGGTTATGGGTGAGGCTGCCCGTACGGAACCAATAATCCTCCAACCGATATCATTTCATAGGGAAGCCCCTTGTTCTCATCCTGAACTTGCAAAAGATTTGTAAACAAGGCTAGGGCTTCTTTATTCCACCCCCGGAACTACCTGAATGAAAGAAATTGATCAAGAGGACCAGCAAAGCCTATGATCAGGCTGATGAAAGGTCAAACAGGCTATTGAATGATGCTTTCTTTGTAAAGCTGAACCACTTTACAAACATAGAAACTTAAAAAAATCTTTTCCCTTTGTAACAACTTTCCCGCTTCCCCCGTCTATCTGATTGAAAGCGCTTTCAAAAAACAAATTCAGTTATGAACAAAATAAAACCATGAAAAAGTTTGTATTTACTCTATTGTTATTCTTCGTCTGCCATCTGGGCTACGCCCAAAGCATCGACGGTCTTTTCAATGAATTCGGCAGCGAAAAAAATGCCGATTGTGTCAAAGTATCTTCTTTCATGATGTCTCTTGGAAAAATGTTTGCCGGACACGATGAAGACGCTGAGATAATAAGAAAAATAAAGTCAATAAAAGTACTGGACTTGGAATCCTGTACCCAAAGTGTAAAAGAACGGTTCAGTAAGAAAGTGAACAGGCTGAGCCTGAAGGGATACGATGAGCTGATACGTGTAAACGATGAAGGCGAGAAAGTCCGCGTGCTGATGAAAGCCAAAAAGGAAACCATCCGCGAACTGCTATTCGTATGCACGGGAAAAGAGGATTGTACGCTGGTACAGATAAACGGGAAATTCACAAAGGAAGATATAGACAAATTAGTAAATCAGGAAACAGGGAAGAAGCATGGACGCCGCTGAGTTTAAACAACAATTCCTGCCTTACCACCGCAAACTCTACCGGACAGCCTTCCGGCTGACAGAAAACCCTCAGGAGGCGGAAGATATGGTGCAGGAGGCGTATCTGAAATTGTGGAACAAGCGCAATGAGCTAGCGGGCGTGCTGAACACCGAAGCCTACTGTGTCACCCTTGTCAAGAACCTGTGCTACGACGCCCTCCGCAGGAGCCGGCCCGATGAAGACGGACATGCACCCGAAGAACTGAACCTCCCTACGGACACCAACATAGCCCGGGAAGTGGAACAACGGGACGAGGTAAACCAGGTACGCCGGCTCATCGTCCGGCTGCCCGAGCAACAAAAGCGGGTGATTCTGCTTCGTGATGTCAATGATTGCTCCTTTGAGGAGATAGAGCAAGCCACAGGACTGAACGCCATCAACATACGTGTGTTGCTGAGCCGTGCCCGCAAAAAGATACGTGAACAATATAATGCAATAATGAACTATGAAAGTAAATGAAATAGAACAACTATTGACCCGGTATTACGATGGAGAAACCAGCGAAACCGAAGAAAAGGAACTGAAACGCTTTTTTACCGAAGAGGATGTTCCGGCTCATTTACTTGCCGAGAAGGAAATCTTCATGCAACTGGCAGCGCCTCCCGCCCCCGAAATACCGGAAGGACTGGAAAGCAGGCTGAGCCGCAAGATAGACGAATGGGACACAGGCGAAAGACGCACGCTGAAAATAAAAAGACATACACGGGTCCTCCGCTTGCAATGGATAGGAAGCATAGCCGCCAGCCTGCTCATCCTGCTCTCCGTAGGACTGTACCTATACAAACCCTATCCGGCACCGCAAGACACCTGCGCCACCCCCGAAGAAGCATACGCACAGGCCCAGAAGGCACTTATCATGCTTTCCAGCAGCCTGAATAAAGGAATAGAAAAGGTGGAATCGGTGCAGGAAGCCACCGGAAAGATTCAAGAGAACGTAAACGAACAATTAAACCGATTAAATAACATAAAACAATGAAACGTACATATATCATTACCTTATTGCTCTCTCTGTGCTCACTGTTCACCCACGCACAGGACAGTTTTTTCGACAAGTTCGCTGATATGGAAGGGGTAACCTCTGTCTATATCTCAAAAGCCATGCTCAGCCTGATGCCCAACATGAAAACGGAAGGGGTAAATATAGGCGAAGTAGCTTCCAAACTGGACAACATCCAGATTCTAAGTTGTGAAAAGCCCGACATTATCGCCAAGCTGAAAAAGGAAACAGCTTTCATCAGCCCCAAGAACGGCTACGAAGAACTGATGCGCATAAACGATGAAGGCGAGAAAACCATCATTTATCTGAAACGGAACAAAAACAAAGAAAAGGAATTTGTATTGATGAGTCAGGAAAAAAATGAATTTACCATCATCGCCATCACAGGAAATCTGACCCTGCAAGAGATACAAGGGATTATCAACAAGGAGTAACTCCACACATACCCCACCCTAAGGCTTTTCCTCCTGTCTGCTAAGGTCTGAAGAAAGGATACATACTATCTCCATAGCACTATGGAGTTATTTCCAAAGGCTATGGAGATAACTCCGCAGGCTTTGAAGATAGTAACCGGACGGCCGGAAAGGCTTAACAATAGGGCTGCTAACGCTTACGTTGTCTCCGGAAAAGGGTTATCCGCCCACAGAAGCCCCGCCAATCAAGGAATTCATTTCTTTATCCGTTTTTGGGTAGGCAAAGTAAACTCATGTGCTTCGGTCACCGCCCCGTTGCTCTCTGTTGCAAAAACACGGAATTGCGCCTGGCCTGTTTTCAACTTCCTGCCTCCGCGTATGGTGGCCGTGTACCTTATCTGATTCCCGACAGGCATATAGGCTATCCGAGCCGAAGGTGAGATCAGAAGATGCTTCATGCCGCTCATTTCCTCTATCACCGGAGTAACATTGTAAGCGGGCACATCCCCATCATTCACCACATCGAACACCAGTTTGCTGTCTTCTTCCGCATCAATCACATGGTTACGGTTATCATCGATAAAACGCAGGTTGACAATCCTCAATCCCGACGAAGGCGCATAAGAAGAGGTATGCTCATACTGCGAAGAAGAAGGATAAGTCTTTACGTAATACTCCTCCGCCTGATAAGTTTCATCCCGAGGCGTAGTTATGGCATTTCCCACAGCCGCCCCTGCCACCGTTCCCAGCAACGCGCCGAATTGCAAACCATTATATCCGCCGGCCCTGTCACCCACAATAGCGCCCAGTACTCCGCCGATGGCCGCACCGGCTTGTACCGCTGCCGGATTACCTTGCATGCCGTATGGCGAGCAGGCCATGAGCAGACTGACCGTCATACACCCTACAAATATCATTCTTCTCATATTCCCAATCGTTTATCATCTTTGTCAGATAGACAAATATACTTTTTTCTATTGACAATGGGGTTATCAGCAATGTTAAAATTTCATTCTCTGTCATTCATCCTCAACGGTCAAGCCATCACAATTCCTGATGGAGGGTGCTTCTTACCAAAGGCACAAAATAAGTCTAAATAACAGAAGGGAACGTTTTTTTGTCTATCTTTGCCGGGAAACAAGTTAAAAGCCCATCGCCATACCCTTGCATTGCCGCAGAAAGCCGCTCCACAGTAAGACCGTGCCCGGTATGGCAAGAGGATATTTACAATCTATCATTATGGAATTGAAAACAAAATACGAACAACGCATCGTACAGGCCGAAACAGAGCTCCGCCGGGTAAAAAACAAGATTCTCCGCATCAGCACGCTGAGGGTCTTGCTATTTGTAGCGGGAATTATAGGAATCATCTACTTCTATCAGGCAGGAACGGCCATTATATGCCTCACCATAGCGGTCACTTTTGTTCCCTTTCTAGCATTGGTGAAGTATCACAACCGGTTGTTTTTCCGCAAAGACTGGCTGGAAACCTGCATACGGGTAAATAGTGACGAGCTTTCCGCACTGGCGGACAACTATGAACCTTTTGAGGACGGAAAGGAATTCACAAACCCAGCCCACAGGTATTCGTTTGACCTGGATTTGTTCGGAAGACGCTCCTTGTTCCAGGCCTTGAACCGTACCTGCACTTCATTTGGAAAGGAAAAGCTGGCAGAATGGCTGCAAAATCATCTGGAGACAAAGGAAGAGATCATCCAACGGCAGGAGGCGACAAAGGAACTGGCGGCTTATTCTGATTTCCGGGAAACATTCCGGATCACCGGCCTGCTCTACAAAGGGGCGACAAGTGACCGCGAAGAAATTAAAGAGTGGACGGAAGCATCGGCCTATTTCAGCAAGAAATGGTGGAGCCGCCCGTTATTGATAATAGTTCCCGGACTCAATATTGTACTGGCTGCGCTGGGACTCGCCGGGGTCATTCCGATGATGTGGTTCGGACTGGTCTTCGGACTGTTCGTAATCGGTAGTTTCGGACTGATAAAGCCTGTCAGCAACCTGCAAAGAGTTTATGACAAGAAGTTACGCATCCTGTCCATCTATGCCGAACTGATCAGCCTGATAGAGAACTGGGAAATGAACGCTCCGCTACTCAGACACCTGAAAGCTGAATTCGGTATGGACGGAAAATCCACCACCCATATCTTGAAAGAACTCTCACAAGAACTGGACAAGCTGAACTTGCGCAACAACCAATTGTTATATGTCCTGCTGGAAGGTTCTATGTTCTGGCAACTCCGGCAAGTAATGCGCATTGAACAATGGAGGCACAAATATGGAAAACATCTACTCCACTGGCTGAACGTATTGGGTGACATTGATGCTCTTTGTTCACTGGCGACATTTGCCGGCAACCATCCCGCATACACTTATCCGGCCATTGCCGACAAGCCTTTTGTCTTCCTTGCCAAGGAAATGGGACACCCTCTGATGCCTGCACGGCAATGTGTGACCAATGATGCCGATATCCCCTCAAGACCGTTCTTTGTCATCATCACAGGAGCAAACATGGCGGGCAAAAGTACTTATCTGCGTACGATCGGAGTGAATTATGTATTGGCATGTACCGGCTGCCCCGTATGCTGTTCTTCCCTTGAAATATATCCTGCCAAACTGGTGACAAGCTTGCGGACTTCTGATTCGTTGACAGACAACGAATCTTATTTCTTTGCCGAACTAAAACGATTGAAACAAATTATAGACCGCCTGAATAAGGGAGAGAAGCTGTTCATCATTCTGGATGAGATTTTAAAAGGAACGAACTCGATGGATAAACAGAAAGGCTCATTCGCCCTGGTACGCCAGCTGATGGAACTGAAAGCGAACGGCATCATCGCCACACACGACCTGCTATTAGGGAAATTAATAGAATACTTCCCTGAAGAAATACGGAACTATTGTTTTGAAGCTGACATCACCAACAACGAGCTGACCTTTTCATACAAACTCCGTGAAGGGGTAGCCCAAAACATGAATGCCTGCTTCCTGATGAAAAAGATGGGGCTAATCATCAACGACTAACCCCACCCGACAATTTATCACATTAACGTCTTAAGCAAATAAAGCAGACCTTCACAGGCACACCTTATTTCATTAACATAAAGAGTCATAGAAAATCAAAATTCACTTGTTTCCAAGCAATGTACAAACGCACTTGCATCATCTCCCGTGAAATAAAACACAGAAGATGCAGGTTCGTATGTATAGGGGATGAAACGGAACAACTGGGCGGCTACGAATTTCTTATCTTGAGAAATCATATAGTCCATACGTACGTTTCCGTTTGTCTTTACTTTCACGTCATTCTTGGTTTCAAAACCTTTCTTCTCCAACACCTCCGTCAAAGCATGTAAATCGCATACATCAAAGAAGCATGTCCCTTCTTTTACCACACTACCGGTTGGCACATATACCCATTCCTTGCTTCGCCAAAAAAAACGGAATATGGCCCACAGGAACAGAATGGTTCCAGCGGTCATGCACACCATGCTCATGGTGGATGAGGAATCATTCAGCTTTAAAGAAGTTACAAATGCACCCGCACCTGCCACACAAAAGATAGCGGATATAAGAACGGAAGAGACGCTGGTACGTTTTACAATATCGGGATGTGTTGCCGAAAACAAGCTTGCTGCAGCAGAAACTGTATCACTCATAATAATCTGGATTTTATTCTTTACTAATTAAAAATACGATAACTCCTACCATGGCCACATCTCACCATCATCGGTAAGGCAGAACCATGAAAAAAACAAATTGGTAAAAGAATAAAAGCTAAATGAGAATACGCCTCATACCAAAGATATAATGCTCGCAAGCACTATCCCAATTAAGGAAGTAGGAAGAGGCACACACACGGGTGTGACAGTTTGCAAGACTGGCCATCCGAGCAGCCATCTTACGCAACAAGGTTTTTATAAATTGGGCAGCCTCAATGGAGGAAAAACGGTACATGCGCTCTGCGGAAGCACTGACACGATGTGCCAACGTATGAGCATCCCCAAACTCCATATCTGCTATTCCCTTATTGCTATCCATGGGAATGACACAATCCTCATTGACGGAGTGTTGTGATGCAGTATCCGTATGCTGTACAGCACATACCGTCATTGACGCAGCTGGAACCGCATCAACATATTCTGTTCTGGCAAAAACCAAAGCCAACAGAAAAAATAGTATGACTGTTACAAATCCTTTCATTGCTTACTATTTGAGTTACAAAGATAACATAAATAGCTTCTCAGAGTTCATTTCATACAATAATTAACAAATATCAAAGGTGTTTTGTTCTGCAAGCGTCTTATTGTTTTGCACGCTGAGGAGAAACTTCCTGCTTTGACATGGTTAACGGAGAACTGGCAAGCCCCAGGCTAAAACAGTATTTGGGTAATATAGCTCCTTTGTAGGTATTGACAAGATCGGTTGTAAGCGTCTCCCTCTTTGTCCGCCCCCTCTCATTATCACCGGTCATGGCATAAAAAAAGCCACAGCTTTTATAGCTATGGCTTTTATATATGATGATATACAGATTATTCAGCTTTAGGGGCTTCCTCTGTAGTTTCAGCTACCGGTGCTGCAGGAGCTTCTGTAGCGGCTGCACTCTTCTTAGAACGACGAGTACGAGTTGCTTTCTTAGCAGTTACAGTCTTAGCCATGTTTTCATCGTAATCTACCAACTCGATGAAGCACATTTCAGCGTTATCACCCAAACGATGACCTGTTTTGATGATACGAGTATAACCACCCGGACGATCTGCTACTTTTACAGAGATTTCTTTGAACAACTCCGTTACAGCAAACTTATCTTGCAAGTTGCTAAATACAACACGACGTGAATTAGTTGTGTCGTCTTTAGATTTTGTAATTAAAGGCTCAACGAATTTCTTCAAAGCTTTAGCCTTTGCAACAGTCGTAGTGATTCTTTTGTGCTTGATCAAAGAACAAGCCATGTTAGATAACATAGCACTTCTGTGAGAAGCAGTACGACCTAAATGATTGAATTTCTTATTATGTCTCATTTTTTATTCTTTATCTAATTTATATTTAGAGATGTCGGTTCCAAACGACAGATTCAGACCCTCGAGCAAATCATCAAGCTCCGTGAGCGATTTCTTACCAAAGTTTCTGAACTTCAACAGATCTGTCTTGTTGAACTGTACTAAGTCACCCAATGTTTCCACATCGGCAGCTTTCAAGCAGTTCAAGGCACGAACTGAGAGGTCCATATCAACAAGCTTCGTCTTAAGCAGCTGACGCATGTGCAATACTTCTTCATCAAATTCTTCATTGCCGTCCACATCGGATGTTTCAAGAGTAATCTTTTCATCAGAGAACAACATGAAATGATAAATCAATATTTTAGCGGCTTCTTTCAAAGCTTCCTTCGGGTGAATGGAACCATCGGTAGTAATTTCCAATACCAGCTTTTCGTAGTCAGTCTTCTGTTCAACACGGAAGTTTTCCACCTGATATTTTACATTACGTATCGGTGTGTAAATAGAATCGATAGGAATTACATTAACATCGGTACAATATTCGCGGTTTTCGTCAGCCGGAACATACCCTCTACCTTTATTAATAGTAATGTCCATCTGCATTGTTGCTTTTGAATCTAAATGGCAAATAACCAATTCAGGATTTAACACTTCAAATCCAGTCAAATACTTACTTATATCACCTGCCTTAAATTCACTAGAATTCTCAACGGTAATGCTTACCTTTTCATTTTCGAACTCTTCTACTACTTGCTTAAATCTGACTTGCTTCAGATTTAAGATAATGTTGGTCACGTCTTCTTTGACACCGGGTACAGATGCGAACTCATGTTCCACACCTTCGATCTTAATCGTGTTGATTGCAAATCCTTCCAATGAAGAAAGAAGAATACGGCGTAAAGCATTACCTACGGTAATACCGAAACCGGGTTCAAGTGGACGGAACTCAAATTTTCCAAATCTGGAGTCCGCTTCCAACATTAATACTTTATCAGGTTTTTGAAATGCTAATATCGCCATGAAATTAATTATTATTTAGAGTACAATTCAACGATCAAGTGTTCTTTAATGTTTTCAGGAATGTCTGCTCTTTCAGGTATATGTAACAACTTACCTACCTTAGAACTTTCATCCCACTCCAACCAAGGATATTTGCTATGATTGAATCCTGCAAGTGAATTAGCAATCACTTCCAAAGATTTAGATCTTTCGCGTACACCCACAATCTGACCGGGTTTTACAGAGAATGAAGGAATATTAACTACCTTTCCATCTACTGTAATGTGCTTGTGACTTACTAACTGACGGGCAGCAGCACGAGTCGGAGCAATACCCAAACGGAACACCACGTTGTCAAGACGAGCCTCTAAACTCTGCAACAAGATTTCACCGGTAATACCGTTAGCACTTGCAGCCTTTTCAAACAGGTTACGGAATTGTTTTTCCAATACACCGTAAGTATATTTAGCTTTTTGTTTTTCTGCCAACATGACACCATACTCAGAAGTCTTTCTTCTTCTGTTGTTACCATGTTGTCCGGGAGGATAATTCTTCTTAGATAAAACTTTATCTGCTCCAAAGATTCCTTCACCGAATTTACGGGCAATTCTTGATTTTGGTCCAGTATATCTAGCCATTTCTTTTTCTAATTTAATTGTTACTAATGAACTTAATTTGTTGCAGCCGCGATTACAGAAAGGAAGTGCAATCCATTATTAACAAAATCAAGTTACATATAAAAATAGGTTATCTATTAAACTCTTCTTCTTTTCGGAGGACGACAACCGTTGTGTGGAAGCGGAGTTACATCGATAATTTCAGTAACTTCGATACCAGCTCCGTGAATAGTTCTGATAGCAGACTCACGTCCGTTTCCAGGACCCTTAACGTATGCTTTCACCTTTCTCAGGCCAAGATCAAACGCTACTTTAGCGCAATCTTGTGCAGCCATCTGTGCTGCATAAGGAGTGTTCTTCTTAGAACCTCTAAATCCCATCTTACCTGCAGAAGACCATGAGATAATCTGACCTTCACTATTTGCCAGAGATACAATGATGTTGTTGAATGAAGAATGAACATGCAACTGTCCATTAGCGTCAACCTTCACATTTCTCTTCTTAGCTGCGACTGTTTTTTTTGCCATATCAACAATTATTATTTAGTAGCTTTTTTCTTATTTGCAACTGTTTTCTTTCTTCCCTTACGTGTACGAGCGTTATTTTTAGTGCTCTGTCCACGAACCGGCAGACCAATACGGTGACGTACACCACGATAGCAACCAATATCCATTAATCGCTTAATGTTCAATTGCACTTCTGAACGAAGATCACCTTCTACTTTATATTCAGCACCAATGATTTCACGGATTTTAGCTGCCTGGTCATCTGTCCAGTCCTTCACTTTCACATCTCTGTCAACACCAGCCTTATCCAAGATTTTTGCTGAACTACTGCGTCCGATACCATATACATAGGTTAACGCAATCTCGCCTCTTTTATTCTGAGGCAAATCTACACCAACTATTCTTATAGCCATATACTAAATTATTTTTTTTGCAAAAATAATAAATTATCCTTGACGTTGTTTATACTTAGGATTTTTCTTGTTAATAACATACAAACGGCCATTTCGTCTAACGATTTTGCATTCCGGCGTACGTTTCTTTAATGATGCTCTTACTTTCATATCTTATTTCTTTTTTATTTGTATCTAAAAACGATTCTTCCTTTAGATAAGTCATAAGGAGACATCTCTACTCTGACCTTATCCCCGGGTAATATTTTAATGTAATGCATTCTCATCTTGCCAGAGATATGAGCAGTAATTTCATGCCCGTTTTCTAGCTCAACACGAAACATTGCATTAGACAATGCTTCAACTATAACTCCATCTTGTTCTATTGCGGATTGCTTTGCCATATTAAATTGCTTTATCTCCTAATACTTGTTCGACATATTCAAATGAGGACAAAATATCTGCCTTCCCAACTCCTATTGCAACTGTATGCTCAAAGTGAGCGGCACATTTCCTATCGCGCGTACGTACTGTCCATCCATCTCTCTCCATTACTATCTGACGGGAGCCCAATGTTATCATCGGTTCGATGGCAATGCACATACCTTTTTTCAACAGAGTGCCGTATCCTCTTTTTCCATAATTGGGTACCTGCGGGTCTTCATGCATATCTTTTCCAATACCATGACCTACAAATTCTCTCACCACACCATAGGAATTAGCCTCGCAATGTTGCTGGACAGCAAAACCTATATCACCCAAACGCTTTCCATGAATAGCATTCTCTATACCTAAATACAAAGCTTCTTTTGTTGTCTTCAAAAGTTTCAAGACCTCGGGATCAACTTCCCCCACACAGAAGGTATAAGCCGAGTCCCCACAAAAACCATTCATGTAAGTACCACAATCAACAGAAACAATATCGCCTTCTTTCAAAGGAATATCGTTGGGAATACCATGTACAACCTGATCATTTACCGAAGTACACAAAGTACTGGGGAACGGATCACCATATTGATTGGGAAAACCTTTAAAAGTAGGAACAGCCCCATTATCTCTAATAAACTCTTCTGCTACCTTGTCAAGTTCCCTGGTTGTTACACCGGGTTTTATCAATTTAGCAACTTCAGCCAGAGTTTTACCTACAAGTAGGTTACTCTGACGAAGCAGCTCTATCTCATCATCTGTCTTAAGAAATATCATCTCAGACTTATTAATATGCAGCAACATTACCAGCACGCCCCTTTATTCTTCCGGAATTCAATAATCCGTCATAATGGCGCATCAGCAAATGACTTTCTACCTGTTGAAGTGTATCCAATACAACACCTACAAGAATCAATAAGGATGTACCACCAAAGAACTGGGCGAACTCAGCTTTTACTCCAAAAATACCAGCAAATGCGGGCATAATGGCTACAAGAGCCAAGAATATAGAACCCGGCAGAGTAATACGAGACATAATCGCATCTATATACTCAGCTGTATTCTTACCTGGTTTTATTCCCGGAATAAAACCATTATTTCTCTTCATATCTTCTGCCATCTGGTTAGGATTAATTGTAATCGCAGTATAGAAGTATGTAAACACAATAATCAATATTGCAAAAACAAAATTATACCAAAAGCTAGTATGATCTACAAATGCACGTACAATACCACTTGCTGTCGCAGCGTTTGAGAAGCCCACCAATGTAATAGGAATAAACATGATTGCCTGAGCAAAGATGATAGGCATTACATTCGCAGCATTCACCTTCAAAGGAATATATTGTCTTGCACCACCATACTGTTTGTTTCCTACAATACGTTTTGCATATTGTACGGGAACTTTGCGAACGCCTTGAACCAACAAAATTGCTGCTGCAATAACGAACAACAAAAATACTATTTCCAACAAAAACATGATGATACCACCTGCACCCGGAGAAGCCAGACGAGAAACGAATTCCTGGAATAAAGATTGCGGCAGACGGGCAATAATACCAATCAAAATAATGAATGATATACCATTACCTATACCCTTATCTGTTATTCTTTCTCCAAGCCACAGAATAAACATACTTCCAGCTGCCAAAATGATGGTAGAAGTAATTATAAAGAATGTCCAATCTAATGAAGCATTAAGTGACGGTCCGGCTTGCATCTTAAGGTTAAGCAAGTATGAGGGAGCTTGGAAAACCAAAATTGCAATTGTCAATATACGGGTATATTGATTGATTTTTCTTCTACCACTTTCACCTTCACGTTGGATTTTCTGAAAGTAGGGAACAGCAATCGCCAAAAGTTGAATTACAATTGATGCCGAAATATATGGCATGATTCCCAATGCAAAAATAGATGCATTGGAAAACGCTCCTCCAGAGAACATGTTTAACAAAGCTAACAAACCTTCACTTGTTTGTTTATGCAACTGAGTTAACATAGCAGGGTTAATACCTGGCAGAACCACGTAAGAACCAAACCTGTAAATTGCAACAAATAATATAGTAATGAGGATCCTTTGTCTCAGATCCTCAATTTTCCATATATTTTTTAATGTTTCAATAGATTTTCTCATTGAATCAGAGTTTTACTGCATTACCACCAACAGCTTCGATTGCAGCTACCGCACTCTTTGAAAAAGCATTAGCTTCCACATCAAGTTTAGTAGTCAAACTACCGTTACCTAGTACTTTTACCAATTGATTAGAAGAAATGAAACCAGCTTCAATAAAGTCATTCATACCTACCTTAGTCAGATTCTTAGCTTCAGCCAACTTCTGAATAGTTTCAAGGTTAATAGCTTTATATTCTACACGGTTAATATTCTTAAAACCAAACTTCGGAACACGACGTTGAAGAGGCATCTGTCCACCTTCAAAACCAATCTTCTTTGAATAACCTGATCTTGATTTAGCACCTTTATGACCTCTTGTAGAAGTACCACCTAAACCAGAACCTGGGCCACGGCCAATTCTTTTTCTAGTCTTTGTAGATCCTTCTGCAGGTTTCAAATTACTTAAATTCATATCGTAATTAGTTTTTTTATTAACAATGAATTACTTAACGATGGCAACCAGGTGTTTTACCTTTTCAACCATTCCCAGGATAGAAGGAGTTGCTTCGTGCTCAACCACACGATTCATCTTGCGAAGCCCCAGCGCATCGAGTACTCTTTTTTGATCAGCAGGAGCACCAATTCTACTTTTTACTTGTTTAATCTTAATCGTTGACATAATTCCTCCTTATCCTCTAAATACTTTTTCCATACTTACGCCTCTGTTCTGAGCAACCATACGGGCATCTCTCATCTCGCCCAAAGCTAAAATAGTAGCTTTTACCAAGTTGTGCGGATTAGAAGAACCTTTTGACTTAGCCAAAACGTCTGTAATACCTACACTTTCCAAAACAGCACGCATTGCACCACCTGCTACCACACCGGTACCGGTAGAAGCCGGTTTGATGAATACTTCAGCACCACCGAATTTAGCAGATTGTTCATGAGGAACTGTACCCTTCAATACAGGAACACGAGTCAAGTTCTTTTTAGCTGCTTCAACACCTTTGGCAATAGCAGCTGTTACTTCACCTGCTTTACCAAGGCCCCAACCAATAATACCGTCTTCGTTTCCAACAACGACAATTGCAGAGAAGCTGAATGTTCTACCACCCTTTGTTACTTTTGTAACACGGTTGATAGCAACCAATCTATCTTTTAACTCTATATCGTTAGTTATCTTAACTCTATTATTAACTGCCATAATTGATTAAAATTTAAGTCCACCGTTACGAGCAGCGTCAGCTACTTCTTTTATTCTCCCATGATACAAGTAACCATTACGGTCGAATACGACAGTCGTAATACCAGCTTCCTGAGCCTTCTTGGCAATCAGTTCACCAACTTTAGCAGCCTGTTCTTTCTTAGGCATAGCTTCCATTCCCAAAGATGAAGCTGCAGCCAAAGTTCTACCAGACAAGTCATCGATAACTTGAACGTAAATCTGCTTGTTACTTCTAAACACACTCATACGCGGACGTTCAGTAGTGCCTGAAATCTTATTGCGTACTCTATATTTAATCTTGATTCGTCTTTCTAATTTTGTTGTCATGATAATACAATTTTATGTAAATTATTTAGCACCGGCTGACTTACCAGACTTTCTACGAATTTCTTCGCCAACAAACTTAATACCTTTACCTTTATAAGGTTCCGGCTTACGGAAAGAACGTATTTTTGAGCAAACCTGACCCAGCAGTTGTTTGTCACAAGATTCCAATATAATAAGAGGGTTCTTATTTCTTTCTGATTTAGTTTCTACTTTGATTTCAGGAGGCAACTGCATAAAGATATTATGAGTATAACCTAAAGCGAAATCAATAATATTACCATTGTTTGAAGCACGGTAACCTACACCGACAAGTTCCAGTTCTTTCTTATAACCTTCAGAAACTCCAATAACCATGTTGTTAACCAAAGAACGATACAAACCATGGAAAGCATGTCTTTGCTTTATGTTATCCAACATTGCGTTTTCGTTTTCTGTTAACGCCACATGTCCATCTTCAATTGCAACATTGATAGAGGGATCAACAAATTGGCTAAGTTCGCCTTTAGGACCTTTTACAGTAACTACATTATCCTTCAGAGTAACTGTTACTCCAGCGGGAATACTAATGGGTAATTTTCCTATTCTTGACATTGCTTATCCTCCTATTAATATACATAACAAAGAACTTCACCACCGATTTTCAATTCAGCAGCTTCTTTGTTAGTCATTACACCTTTGGAAGTAGATATTATAGCAATACCTAAACCATTAATAACTCTCGGCATGTCTTTGTAACCCGTATACTTACGTAAACCCGGAGTAGAAACTCTGATAAGTTTCTTAATAGCATTTACTTTGTTTACTGAGTCGTACTTCAAAGCCACTTTGATAGTTCCTTGAGGACCATCTTCTACAAACTTGTAGTTCAGAATGTAGCCTTTATCGAAAAGGATCTTAGTGATTTCCTTTTTCAAATTCGAGGCAGGCACTTCTACTACTCTGTGCTTTGCACTAATTGCATTTCTCAATCTGGTGAGATAATCTGCGATTGGATCTGTCATATAATAATAAATTAAATTAATCAGGACTACCCTGACAATATTTAAAAATAAAAAGAATTACCAGCTTGCTTTCTTAACGCCCGGAATCAAGCCATTAGAAGCCATTTCACGGAACTGGATTCTTGAAATCCCGAACTGACGAATATAGCCTTTAGGACGACCGGTCAATTTACAACGGTTGTGCAAACGAATCGGATTAGCATTCTTAGGAATAGCCTGCAATTTCTGAGCAGCTTCAAAAGCTTCAGCAGGATCACCTGAGTTGACAATCTTTTTCAACGCAGCACGTTTTTCAGCATATTTGGCTACAAGTTTGGCTCTTTTTACTTCACGAGCCTTCATTGATTCTTTTGCCATAATATATTAATCTTTTTTTGAGTTTTTAAACGGTAAACCAAATTCCTTCAACAAAGCATAACCTTCTTCATCTGTCGGAGCAGAAGTTACAAAGGTAATATTCATTCCGAGAATTTTAGTAATACTATCGATATTTATTTCAGGAAAAATAATTTGCTCCTGAATACCCAATGTATAATTACCTCTTCCATCGAACTTGCTTTCGATACCTTTGAAGTCACGGATACGTGGCAAAGCAACACGGACAAGTTTTTCAAGGAACTCATACATTCTTTCACGACGCAATGTTACCATTACGCCAATCGGCATTTTCTTACGCAACTTAAAGTTAGCGATATCTTTACGTGAAACTGTTGCAACAGCTTTCTGACCAGTAATTGCTGTTAACTCATTAATAGCAACTTCAATAATCTTCTTATCAGCAACAGCCATACCCAATCCTTGATTAATAACAATCTTCTTAAGTACGGGGATCTGCATTGTTGAAGAATATTGGAACTGATTCTTCAATGCAGGCGCAATGCGCTCTGCATATTCTTTCTTAAGGCTAGCAGTATTACTCATTATTTAATCTCCTCTCCTGATTTTTTAGCATAACGAACAAATGTTCTACCATCAGAACTTTCTCTTCTTCCCACACGTGTTGGCTTGCCTGTTTTAGGATCAACCACATTCAAGTTTGAGATATGTATAGCAGCTTCCTGCTTTACGATACCACCCTGAGGGTTCTTTGCATTAGGTTTGGTACTTTTCGATACCATATTGATACCTTCTACAAGTGCACGTCCTTCCTTAATCAGAACTTTCAGCACACGGCCAGTTTTACCTTTATCTTCACCAGAGTTTACGTAAACTGTATCGCCTTTTTTTATATGTAATTTACTCATTACTTAAATCTTTTACAAAATTAAAGTACTTCAGGTGCAAGTGATACCACTTTCATGTTTGCAGCACGCAATTCTCTTGCAACAGGGCCAAAAATACGACTTCCTCTAATTTCACCTGCATTATTCAACAATACGCAAGCATTATCATCAAAACGAATATAAGAACCATCAGCACGACGGATTTCTTTCTTAGTACGTACAATTAAAGCCTTTGATACTGCACCTTTTTTAACATCACTAGAGGGGATTACACTCTTGATAGAAACTACAATGACATCCCCTACAGAAGCGTAACGTCTCTTCGTACCGCCTAATACGCGGATACAAAGAGCCTCTTTAGCGCCACTGTTGTCACACACTGTAAGTCTGGATTCTACTTGTATCATAATTACTTCGCTCTTTCAATTATTTCAACCAATCTCCATCTCTTAGTTTTGCTCAAAGGACGAGTTTCCATGATGTGTACTGTATCACCTACATTACATTCATTCTTTTCATCATGAGCATGGTATTTCTTCGTTTTAGAAACGAACTTACCATAAATAGGGTGTTTTTCTTTAAACTTAGCAGCAACAGTAATGGTCTTATCCATCTTATTGCTTACTACAACACCAGTTCTTTCTTTTCTTAAATTTCTAGCTTCCATGAGGACCATTATTATTTGTTAAGTTCTCTCTGATGCAATTCTGCCTTCATACGCGCAATCGTTCTGCGTAATTTCTTAATCTGTGCAGGATTATCCAGCGGAGAGATGGAATGATTTAAAACCATCTGATTGTAATTGGCTACTTCAGCTTCAATTCTTTCTGCCAATTCATTGGTAGCTATTTCTCTAATTTCTGCAATCTTCATAATAAATTAAGCATTTTGATTTTTAGCATCGTAATCACGTCTAACTATAAACTTAGTAGTAACAGGAAGCTTCTGTGCTGCAAGACGCAAAGCTTCTTTAGCTACTGCATAAGGAACACCTTCTGCCTCGATGATAATACGACCCGGAGTAACCGGAGCGACGAAACCTTCAGGAGCACCTTTACCTTTACCCATACGCACATCAGCAGGCTTGCGAGTAATAGGTTTGTCCGGAAAAATACGGATCCAAATCTGTCCTTGACGTTGCATATATCTTGTTACCGCAATACGTGCAGCTTCAATTTGTCTACCTGTAATCCATTTAGTCTCCAAAGATTTGATACCAAATGATCCGAAAGCCAATTGGTTTCCTCTTTGAGCATTCCCTTTCTGACTGCCCTTCTGCTGTCTTCTGAATTTTGTCTTTTTCGGTTGTAACATAATTCCTAAAATTCAAATCCGTTAGCGATTGTTTTTCTTTCTTTTGAAGTTCTTACCACCGTTATTGTTGCCATTACCGCCACGGCCACTCTCCTTAGTCTGAGTAAAGTTGGGCGCTAATTCTCTCTTACCATACACTTCACCACGGCAAATCCATACTTTGATACCCAGCAAACCAACCTTAGTCAAAGCTTCTGCATGACAGTAGTCAATGTCTGCACGGAAAGTATGTAACGGAGTTCTTCCTTCTTTATACATTTCAGAACGAGCCATTTCCGCTCCATTCAAACGTCCTGAAATCAACACTTTGATACCTTCAGCACCCATACGCATTGTGTTAGCGATAGCCATCTTGATGGCACGGCGATAGGCAATCTTACCTTCTACCTGACGAGCGATGTTATTAGCTACAATAACAGCATCCAGCTCAGGTCTTTTCACCTCAAAGATATTAATCTGAATATCCTTATCTGTGATTTTCTTCAACTCTTCTTTCAGCTTGTCAACTTCCTGACCACCTTTACCAATGATAATACCCGGACGCGCTGTACAAACTGTGATTGTCACCAATTTCAGTGTACGTTCTATAACAATTCTTGAAACGCTGGCTTTTGCAAGTCTGGCATTCAAATATTTACGGATTTTGCTGTCTTCCAACAAAGCATCACCATAATCATTGCCACCGTACCAATTAGAATCCCATCCTCTGATAATTCCTAAACGGTTGCTTATCGGATTAACTTTCTGTCCCATCTAGTCTTAATTTTGATTATCATTAGTACTCTTAGAATCAACGAACAAAGTCACATGATTTGAACGTTTACGAATTCTGTAACCCCTACCCTGCGGAGCCGGACGCATTCTTTTCAGCGTTGCACCCCCATCAACATAAATCTTTGTTACAAACAATTCGCCACTTTCTGCCTTACGTTCGTTTTTCTGTTCCCAGTTAGCAATAGCAGAGCGCAACAGTTTTTCCACTCTTGCAGAAGCTTCTTTAGAAGAAAACTTCAAGACACCCAATGCACGGTTCACTTCCATACCACGAATCATGTCAGCCACGAGACGCATCTTTCGCGGAGAAGTAGGAACATTTTGCAACTTTGCAAAATACATGGTCTTAAGGGCTTCTTTTCTTTTTTCAGCCGATATTTTTTTTCTTGCTCCCATTATTTATTACTTTATTATTTCTTCAGATTATCCTGCTTATTTTTTCTTGTTACCTGCATGGCCGCGGAATGTACGTGTCGGTGCAAATTCGCCCAATTTGTGTCCTACCATGTTTTCTGTAACGTAAACAGGAATAAATTTATTTCCGTTATGAACTGCAATTGTGTGCCCTACAAAATCAGGCGAGATCATTGAAGCTCTAGCCCAAGTCTTAACGACAACCTTCTTGCCGCTTTCATTCATAGCAAGCACTTTGTTTTCAAGTTTTACGTTAATATATGGACCTTTTTTTAATGAACGACTCATAATTTACTCAATTAATCAGTTATTACTTTCTTCTCTCAATAATATACTTAGAAGACTGTTTCTTCGGAGCTCTTGTCTTCAAGCCCTTAGCATACAAACCTGTACGTGATCTTGGGTGACCTCCAGAAGCGCGTCCTTCACCACCACCCATCGGGTGATCAACAGGATTCATAACAACACCACGGTTGCGAGGACGACGACCCATCCAACGAGTACGGCCTGCCTTACCGGAAGATTCCAATCCATGATCAGAGTTACCAACACTACCAATAGTAGCTTTACAAGCACTAAGTATTTGTCTTACCTCACCTGAAGGCAATTTAATTACACAATACTTGCCTTCTCTTGAAGTTAACTGAGCAAAATTACCAGCTGATCTCACCAAAGTTGCACCTTGACCCGGGCGTAATTCGATATTATGAATTACAGTACCAACGGGGATGTTTTCAAGCGGAAGTGCGTTACCAATCTCAGGCGCCGCATTCGCTCCAGACATCAATGTGCTACCAACCTGCAATCCATTAGGAGCAATAATATATCTCTTTTCACCATCAGCATAAAACAGCAAAGCAATACGAGCCGAACGATTCGGATCGTATTCTATGGTTTTAACAACTGCGGGTACACCGTCTTTGTTTCTCTTGAAATCGATAAGTCTGTATTTTCTCTTGTGACCGCCGCCCATATAGCGCATTGTCATTTTACCAACATTGTTGCGGCCACCTGTTGAGCGCTTTCCAAATACAAGAGACTTTTCTGGTACCGATGCAGTAATCTCTTCAAAAGTACCAATAATTTTATGTCTTTGCCCCGGTGTTGTGGGCTTAAATTTACGTACTGCCATCTTTATTAAATATTGCTATAAAAATCAATAGTATCGCCTTCTTTCAATGTAACGACAGCTTTTTTATAAGCATTCGTACGGCCATTGATAATTCCAGACTTAGTGTAACGGCTTTTACTCTTTCCAGAGTATCTCAGCGTATTTACATCTACTACTGTAACATTATACAAAGCTTCAACCTCTCTCTTAATTTCCAACTTGTTAGCCTCAGGACGTACAATAAAGCCGAAACGGTTTAATTTTTCGGTAATTGCAGTCATTTTCTCAGTAACCAACGGTTTAATAATAATTCCCATTATCTAAGCCTCCTTTTTAAATTAAGATAAGATATTCTCGATAGCCTTGAGCGAGTCTTCTGTAACAACAAGAGTTTCAGCATCCAATACTTTGTAAGTATTTAATGCAGAAGCAATTGCTACATCAGCACGTTCAATGTTACGAGCTGACAAATATACATTTTTATTAGCTCCCGGCAAAACAAGAAGCAACTTTTTGTCAGCAATTTTAAGATTATTTACCATAGCAACGAAATCCTTAGTCTTCGGAGCTTCAAAAGTGAAGTCTTCAACAACAATGATTGCGTTTTCTTGCGCTTTATAAGACAAAGCTGACTTACGAGCCAATGTCTTAACTTTTTTATTCAACTTGAACCAATAGTCGCGAGGTTTAGGACCAAACACGCGAGCACCACCCACCAATACCGGAGAGTTGATATCACCACGACGGGCACCGCCACCACCTTTCTGACGACCTAATTTACGAGTAGAACCGCTGATTTCGCTTCTTTCTTTAGATTTATGAGTTCCCTGACGTTGGTTAGCCATAAACTGCTTAACGTCCAAATAGATAGCATGGTCATTGGGTTCAATTCCGAAGACAGATTCGTTTAACGTAACCTTTCTTCCGGTGTCTTCACCTTTAATATTTAATACGTTAACTTCCATTATTTCTCAATTATTACGATTGAACCTTTGCAACCCGGTACCGAACCTTTAATCAAAAGAAGATTGTGTTCCGGAATCACTTTTAATACCTGTAAGTTATGTGTAGTAACGCGGTCACCACCCATTTGGCCACCCATGCGCATTCCTTTGAATACTTTTGCTGGGTAAGAACATGCACCGATAGAACCCGGTTTACGAGCGCGGTTATGCTGGCCGTGAGTAGTCTGACCTACACCACCAAATCCATGTCTTTTAACTACACCTTGGAAGCCCTTACCTTTAGAAGTACCAACAACGTCAACATAAGTTGCATCATTGAACAATTCCACTGTAATAGTGTCTCCCAAATTCAGTTCTGTCTCAAAATCCTTGAACTCGGCCAAGTGTCTCTTCGGAGTTACACCAGCTTTTTTAAAGTGCCCCATCAAAGGTTTGGTAGTGTGTTTTTCCTTTTTGTCCTGGAAACCTACCTGAACAGCTGCATAGCCATCTTTTTCAACACTCTTAATCTGAGTAACTACACAAGGACCAGCTTCGATAACAGTGCATGGTACATTCTTACCATCAGCACTGAAAACGGATGTCATTCCGATTTTCTTTCCTAATAATCCTGGCATTTCAGTTAATTTTTAAATGCATTAAACTTTAATTTCTACTTCAACTCCACTCGGTAATTCTAACTTCATCAGAGCGTCTACTGTCTTAGCTGTCGAGCTATAGATGTCGATCAATCTCTTATAAGAAGACAATTCAAACTGTTCACGTGACTTCTTATTAACGAAAGTCGAACGGTTTACCGTGAAAATACGCTTGTGTGTAGGCAATGGGATAGGACCGCTAACGATAGCGCCTGTAGCCTTCACAGTTCTAACGATCTTTTCAGCAGACTTGTCTACCAAGTTGTGATCGTAAGATTTCAGTTTAATTCTAATTTTTTGACTCATTAGATTTTAAATTAAAAAATGATTAAATATAAAGTGGGGGCGGATTAAGAGTCATTCGCTAACCCGTCGCCCCTTCTTTTTCTATTATACTAAGTCTACGCGACCTTTCACTTCTTCAAGTACAGCCTTAGCAATAGAGCTGGAAACTTGAGCATGATGATCGTAAGTCATAGATGATGTCGCACGACCAGAAGTGATAGTACGCAAAGCTGTTACATAACCGAACATTTCAGCCAAAGGCACTTTAGCTTTTACGATACGAGCTCCAGAACGGCTTGATTCCATACCTTCCACTTGACCACGGCGTTTGTTCAAGTCACCGATAACATCACCCATGTTTTCTTCCGGAGTTACAACTTCCAGCTTCATAATAGGTTCAGTCAATACAGGACCGGCTTTAGCACATGCATTCTTGTAAGCCTGGATAGCACAGATTTCAAATGACAACTGGTCAGAGTCAACCGGGTGGAATGAACCATCCTTCAAAACGACCTTCAGTGAATCAAGCGGATAACCTGCCAACACACCATTCTTCATTGCTGTCTGGAAGCCTTTCTGAACTGATGGAATAAATTCCTTAGGAACGTTACCACCCTTCACTTCATCAATAAACTGCAAGCCGCCTTGTGTAAAGTCTTCATCAACCGGGCCGATTGCCACAATGATATCGGCAAACTTACCACGACCACCTGACTGTTTCTTATAAACTTCACGCAATTCAACAGTCTTAGTGATAGCTTCCTTGTAGTTAACCTGAGGTTTACCCTGATTACATTCTACTTTGAACTCACGTTTCAGACGATCGATAATAATATCCAAGTGAAGCTCACCCATACCCGAAATGATAGTCTGACCAGACTGTTCGTCAGTCTTAACAGTAAATGTCGGGTCTTCTTCAGCCAATTTAGCCAAACCGTTAGACAATTTGTCAAGATCTTTTTGAGTCTTAGGTTCAACAGCAATACCAATTACCGGATCAGGGAATTCCATTGATTCCAATACGATCGGTGCATCTTCATCACACAAAGTATCACCTGTACGGATATCCTTGAAACCAACGCCAGCACCAATATCGCCAGCACCAATTACCTCAACAGGATTCTGCTTGTTTGAGTGCATCTGGAACAGACGCGACACACGTTCTTTCTTACCAGAGCGAGTGTTATAAATATAAGAACCGGCTTCTACCTTACCTGAGTAAACACGGAAGAAAGTCAAACGGCCTACATACGGGTCGGTTGCAATCTTAAATGCCAAAGCTGAAGTTTTTTCATCTTCACTCGGTTTGCGGTCTTCTTCAGCACCGGTTCCTGGATTTGTACCCACAATTGCCGGCGTATCCAATGGAGAAGGCAAGAAAGCACAAACATAATCAAGCAATGTCTGAACTCCCTTATTTTTGAATGAAGAGCCACAGAACATCGGAACGATATCCATCTTCAAAGTTCCTGCACGCAAAGCACGCAAAATTTCTTCTTCAGTGATTGTAGAAGGATCATCAAAGAACTTTTCCATTAAAGCGTCATCGAATTCAGCTACTTTTTCGAGCATTTTTTCTCTCCATTCATTAGCCTCATCAACCAAATTCGCAGGAATTTCTTCTACGCTATAGTCTGCACCCATTGTTTCATCGTGCCACAAAATAGCCTTCATTTTGATCAAATCAACCACCCCTTTGAAGTTCTCTTCAGCACCGATAGGAATAACTACAGGGCAAGCATTTGCACCTAACACATCCTTCATCTGGCGAACGACTTCGAAAAAGTCAGCACCCGAACGGTCCATTTTATTAACGTAACCGATACGAGGTACATTATATTTATCAGCCTGACGCCATACGGTTTCCGACTGAGGTTCAACACCGCCAACCGCACAATAAGCAGCAACAGCACCATCCAACACACGTAAGGAACGTTCTACTTCAGCAGTAAAGTCAACGTGTCCCGGAGTATCAATCAAGTTAATTTTATAAGTATCTTTCGCATACTTCCAACGAGTTGTAGTAGCAGCAGATGTAATAGTAATACCACGTTCCTGCTCCTGCTCCATCCAGTCCATTGTTGCAGCACCGTCATGCACTTCACCTATTTTGTGAGTCAAGCCAGTGTAGAACAAGATGCGTTCTGAAGTAGTTGTCTTACCAGCATCGATGTGAGCCATGATACCGATATTACGGGTCAAATGCAAATCATGTTTAGCCATTTTCGTCCTTTACTTATTAATTATTACTTGATTAGAATCTGAAGTGAGCGAATGCACGGTTAGCTTCAGCCATACGGTGCATATCTTCTTTACGTTTATAAGCGCCACCCTGTTCGTTGAAAGCGTCAATAATTTCAGCCGCCAGTTTATCAGCCATTGATTTACCACCGCGTTTACGAGCAAAAAGAATCAAGTTTTTCATTGAGATTGATTCTTTACGATCAGGACGAATTTCAGTAGGAACCTGGAAAGTAGCACCACCTACACGACGAGACTTTACTTCAATCTGAGGAGTTACGTTATCTAAAGCCTTCTTCCAGATTTCCAAAGATGATTTCTCTTCGTTAGGAAGTTTAGTTTTCACTGTTTCCAGTGCTGCATAGAAGATTTCATAAGATGTATTCTTTTTTCCATCATACATCAAGTGGTTTACGAATTTAGAAACCTTCTGATCATTAAATACCGGATCCGGAAGGATCACACGTTTTTTTGGTTTTGCTTTTCTCATTTTTTTCTCAAAATAATGTTTTTGTTTGGGGCTGCACTTTTCCGTTTCCTTCAACGCTTCCTCCGAAGCATTTACTCAACCTTTATAGCTTATTCCAACAAACCAAAACTTAAGTTAATATTCTTTACTTTCAGGAATTCAGCAACGGTTTACTTCTTTCCCTTTCCTTTTGCAGGAGCTGCTTGTCCCGGTTTCGGACGCTTAGCGCCATATTTGGAACGTCTTTGTGTACGGCCAGCTACACCTGCAGTATCCAAAGTACCACGAACAATGTGATAGCGCACACCCGGAAGGTCTTTCACACGACCGCCGCGAACCAATACGATGGAGTGTTCCTGCAAGTTATGACCTTCTCCCGGAATATAAGAGTTCACTTCCTTAGAGTTAGTCAGACGCACACGAGCAACTTTACGCATTGCTGAATTCGGTTTTTTCGGAGTAGTAGTATACACACGAACACAAACACCACGTCTTTGAGGACATGCGTCCAGTGCCGGAGATTTACTTTTCTCAACCAAAACCTCTCTTCCTTTTCTTACTAATTGTTGAATAGTAGGCATTTTGTTTGATTTTTAATTATTATATATTGTTTATTAATTTACTACACTAAAACCAAAACTATACATTTTGGGCTGCAAAGTTACGAATAACATTTTAATAAACAATACTTTCTACGAATAAAAATAGTCTGTTTTCCAAAAAAAGTTTTTGAGAAACAGACTACTATGTTATTTCCGTGACAAAAGGCCTCATTCACTACAGAAGTCCTTATGCCTCTCCTTTGAAACCGCTCATCGGAGGGATGAATGTTTTTCCATCCGGCCCATCATTCCCGCCATTCATTTCTTCGGGCATACGGACAGGTCCGAAATTGCGTTCGTATTTCGCCACATTTTCTTGCAATGCATACATCAAACGCTTGGCATGTTCGGGAGTCAGAACGATACGCGACTGCACCCCTGCTTTAGGCAATCCCGGCATTACACGCACAAAGTCTACAATGAATTCCGAACTGGAATGGGTGATAATGGCAAGATTGGCATAGGTTCCCTGAGCCACTTCTTCTTTCAACTCTATCTGCAACTGATTGTTATTTTTTTCGTTTTCCATGATGTTATATCTTGATATTAATAATGAATATACTGGAGTTTGCTTTTTCAAGGTGTCTTTTTTCCGACAGGGGACAAATATACATATTTATTCCCAATTCACCGCATTTTCCCAACGCTCTTTTCCACCATCGGACATTCATTTTTTTAAGATTTTAACGATATTCACAATACTTCCCCTTCGGACAGACGCACATACACACCGGAAACAGAATGGACGAAAAGAGCCTTCAAATCCTTCAGCCCTCCCCCACATCTTTCAGCCGGGCACCAAGCCTTCCCCATTTCTTTTATCCATTTGCCAGGAAGCAGTTGACTGTACTTTTCAAGTGGTGTGTTCGGTTGCCATTCCGCTGTTCTGTTCATCACCTCCGTGAGATACTCAAACAGGCTCACTTTATGCCTCCTGCAAGTAAGTGCCATCGCGTAGAGTATGGCACCCCGTTAGCCCCCCTTACGGCTATCGAGAAACCATCAACTTCACCATTCTTTTTGCATCCAGATGAGGGAACAAAGGAGAGAAGGTTGTCGCCCAGGGGGGAGGATTCCTGTGTATATGATCTGGAAAAAAGCAGCGAGGCTGGCTCCCCTATCAGGAACCAGCCTCGCTCATAATGTGTGTATATTCAGAATTATTATACTTCACTGTAATCGAGTACATTCTTGCGGTTAGCAAGAATACGATCATACTCTTCTTTTGATCCGACAATAATCTTTTCAAATTCACGCTGACCGGTACCAGCAGGAATCAAGTGACCACATATCACATTCTCCTTCATACCTTCCAACCTATCAACCTTACCATTGATTGCAGCCTCGTTCAAGACTTTCGTAGTTTCCTGAAATGATGCTGCCGACATGAAGCTTGAAGTACCCAAAGCAGCACGGGTGATACCTTGCAGAATTTGAGTAGATGTGGCAGGAATAGCATCGCGCACTTCAACAGGTTTTAAGTCACGACGTTTCAACATACTGTTCTCGTCACGCAACTTACGGGCAGTTACAATCTGACCCGGCTGCAGATTCTGAGAATCACCAGCATCAACAACTACCTTCTTACCCCAAATACGGTCGTTTTCTTCCATGAACTCTTGCTTGTCCACTACCTGTTGTTCCAAGAAGCGGGTATCGCCCGGCTCATCGATTTCTACCTTACGCATCATTTGACGGACAATAATCTCAAAGTGTTTGTCGTTAATCTTCACACCCTGTAGACGATAAACGTCCTGTACTTCATTTACGATGTATTCCTGTACAGCCGTAGGACCTTTAATGGCCAAGATGTCAGCAGGAGTAATCGCACCGTCAGACAACGGAGTTCCGGCACGAACATAATCGTTTTCCTGAACCAATATTTGCTTAGACAAGTTCACCAAGTACTTCTTCACCTCACCCGTCTTAGATGTAACGACAATTTCACGATTACCACGTTTAATCTTACCCATAGTAATTTCACCATCTATTTCAGAAACGACAGCCGGATTAGAAGGGTTACGTGCCTCAAACAACTCTGTAACACGAGGAAGACCACCGGTGATATCACCAGCCTTACCTACAGCACGAGGTATCTTCACAATAATGTCACCAGCTTTCACAGCCTGGCCGTTTTCAATCACGACATGGCCACCCACAGGCAGGTTGTAAGTACGAATCAAATTACCATCTTCAGTCACGATATGAGCAGAAGGCACCTTAGTCTTATCCTTGGACTCGATAATGATAATCTCACGCAAACCGGTAGCTTCATCAGACTCTACCTTATAAGTTACGTTTTCAACCACACTTTCGAATTCAATCTTACCAGTAGCCTCTGTGATAATGACAGCATTGAACGGATCCCACTTAGCAATCAATTTATCTTTCTCTACAATATCACCATCCGCTGCATATAATTTAGAACCGTAAGGCACGTTATGAGTTGACAAGATAATTCCTGTATTCACATCGACAAAACGGACTTCAGCCAAACGGCCGACTACTACCTTCACAGCTTCACCCATTTCATCAACCGTATCCACCGTACGCAATTCTTCGAATTCCAGACGCGCATTATTTTTAGCTACAATACTCGCATTAGCCGCCATATTACCGGCAATACCACCGGCGTGGAATGTACGTAGTGTCAACTGTGTACCCGGCTCACCAATAGACTGAGCAGCAATTACACCGACTGCTTCACCTTTCTGAACCATACGGCTGGATGCCAAGTTACGTCCGTAACACTTAGCACATACACCTTTCTTAGATTCACAAGTCAATACCGAACGGATTTCAACGCTCTCAATCGGAGAATCCTCAATTTCCTGCGCAATATCCTCTGTAATCTCCTCTCCACCGGCTACGATCAGTTTACCTGTAGTAGGATGAACAATATCATGTACAGAAACACGTCCCAGAATACGTTCGTACAACGTAGCAATAACCTCATCGTTATTCTTCAATGCAGTACAAACCAAACCACGAAGTGTTCCACAGTCTTCTTCATTAATAATCACATCATGCGATACGTCTACAAGACGACGAGTCAAATATCCCGCATCAGCAGTCTTCAACGCAGTATCTGCCAAACCTTTACGAGCACCGTGAGTAGAGATAAAGTACTCTAACACGGACAAACCTTCTTTAAAGTTTGAAAGAATCGGGTTTTCAATAATCTGCGCACCCTCAGCACCGGCTTTCTGCGGTTTCGCCATCAAACCACGCATACCAGACAACTGACGAATCTGCTCCTTAGAACCACGGGCACCGGAATCAAGCATCATAAATACTGAATTGAAGCCTTGGTCATCGTTCTTAATTGTCTTATAAAGAATATCAGACAAGTCGCTATTTACGTGGGTCCATGTGTCGATAACCTGGTTGTAACGTTCATTGTCAGTGATGAAACCCATGTTATAGTTCATCATGATCTGTTCCACTTCTTCATTACCACGTTTAACCAATTCTTCTTTTTCTTTCGGGATAATAATATCACCCAAGTTAAATGACAGACCACCCTTGAATGCCATGTAGTAACCTAAGTTCTTAATACCATCCAAAAATTCACAAGCACGTGCAACACCGACAGCCTTGATAACATCACTAATGATATCACGCAAAGACTTCTTAGAAATAATAGTATTCAGGTAACCCACTTCAGCCGGAACGATTTCGTTTACAATCACACGGCCTACGGAAGTTTCCTTCATCATCACATCTACGATTTTACCATCCTTGTCCAAATCTTTCACAACTACATTGACGATAGCATGAATATCCACTTTACCTTCATTATAAGCAATCAAAGCCTCTTCCGGTCCGTAGAAAGTCAAGCCCTCACCTTTCGCTCCTTTTCTCAATTTAGTAATGTAATACAAACCAAGTACCATGTCCTGTGCAGGCACAGTAATAGGAGCACCATTGGCAGGATTCAGAATATTATGGGCCTGAAGCATCAA
The DNA here is from genome assembly GCA_011959205.1 of Bacteroidaceae bacterium. Classification (GTDB taxonomy): domain Bacteria; phylum Bacteroidota; class Bacteroidia; order Bacteroidales; family Bacteroidaceae; genus Phocaeicola. The sequence goes on along the minus strand of BLLV01000146.1, from coordinate 8,425 downwards.
CATCTGTGCTTCCAGAATCGCATCATTACTCAAAGGCAAGTGAACAGCCATCTGGTCACCATCAAAGTCGGCATTGAACGCTGTACAAGCCAACGGGTGCAACTGAATAGCTTTTCCTTCAATCATGTGCGGCTGGAAAGCCTGAATACCCAAACGGTGCAAAGTCGGCGCACGGTTCAGTAATACAGGATGACCTTTCATCACATGTTCCAAGATATCCCAAATCACAGGTTCCTTGCGGTCTACAATCTTCTTTGCCGATTTTACAGTCTTCACAATACCACGTTCAATCAACTTACGAATGATAAACGGTTTGTAAAGTTCTGCAGCCATCAATTTAGGAATACCACATTCACCCATCTTCAACTCGGGTCCCACGACAATTACCGAACGGGCCGAGTAGTCAACACGCTTACCCAACAAGTTCTGGCGGAAACGGCCTTGCTTACCCTTCAAGCTATCGGACAGTGATTTCAATGGACGGTTAGCGTCAGTCTTCACTGCACTTGATTTACGTGAGTTATCGAACAAGGAATCGACAGCCTCCTGCAACATACGTTTTTCGTTACGCAAAATCACTTCGGGAGCCTTAATTTCAATCAGTCGTTTCAAACGGTTGTTACGGATAATCACACGACGATACAAATCATTCAAGTCAGAAGTAGCAAAACGGCCACCATCCAATGGAACCAACGGACGAAGTTCAGGAGGAATAACCGGTACGATACGTACAATCATCCACTCAGGTTTATTACGCCCGCGGGATGCACGGAACGATTCAACTACTTGCAGACGCTTTAAAGCCTCGTTCTTACGTTGCTGTGAAGAATCATTGCTTGCCTTATGACGCAATTCGTATGACAAAGTATCCAAATCCAAAGTCGAAAGCAAGTCATAAATAGCTTCAGCTCCCATCTTGGCGATGAACTTGTTCGGATCTGTATCTTCCAAATATTGATTTTCTTTTGGAAGTGTATCCAAAATATCCAAATACTCTTCTTCAGAAAGCAAATCAAATTTACTAATGCCATCTTCAGCCTTCACACCTGGCTGGATAACCACATAGCGTTCATAATATACAATAGCATCTAGTTTCTTTGTAGGCAACCCTAACAAATAACCGATTTTATTCGGCAATGAACGGAAATACCAGATATGCGCAACAGGCACAACCAACTGGATATGTCCCATACGTTCACGACGAACCTTTTTTTCAGTCACTTCAACACCGCATCGGTCGCACACAATTCCTTTATAACGGATACGTTTGTACTTACCGCAATGACATTCATAGTCTTTTACAGGTCCGAAGATACGTTCGCAAAACAAGCCATCCCGTTCCGGTTTATAGGTACGGTAGTTGATAGTTTCAGGCTTCAACACCTCACCGCTCGAATTCTCAAGGATTTCTTCGGGTGAAGCCAAGCCTATTGAGATTTTCGAGAAATTACTCTTTATCTTAGTTTCTTTTCTAAAAGCCATACTTCCTTATTTATAATGTAAAGAGTTATATTTTTATTATTCAAGGTTGATACTCAATCCCAAGCCTCTCAGTTCGTGTAACAATACATTCAGAGATTCGGGGATACCCGGAGTCGGCATTGGTTCACCTTTCACAATAGCTTCGTAAGCCTTTGAACGTCCTACAACGTCATCAGACTTAATGGTCAGGATTTCCTGTAAGATATGTGCTGCGCCAAATGCTTCAAGCGCCCAAACTTCCATTTCTCCGAAACGCTGACCACCGAACTGTGCCTTACCACCAAGCGGCTGCTGAGTAATAAGAGAGTACGGACCGATAGAACGAGCGTGCATCTTATCTTCAACCATGTGGCCCAATTTCAGCATGTAAGTTACACCCACTGTTGCAGGTTGGTCAAAACGCTCACCTGTACCACCATCACAAAGATAAGTCTTGCAATAACGGGGCAATCCGGCTTTATCCGTCCATTCATTTAAATCATCCATAGAAGCACCGTCAAAAATCGGAGTAGCAAATTTCACACCTAACTCTTTTCCGGCACGGCCTAATACGGCTTCGAAAATCTGACCGATATTCATACGAGAAGGCACACCCAACGGGTTCAATACAATATCTACCGGAGTACCGTCTGCCAAAAACGGCATATCTTCCTGACGAACTACACGAGAAACAATACCCTTGTTACCGTGACGTCCCGCCATTTTATCACCCACACCGATCTTACGTTTCTTGGCAATATAAACCTTAGCCATCTGAATAATACCTGCAGGAAGTTCATCACCGATAGTGATAGCAAACTTCTTACGCTTCAACTCAGCATCCAATTCTTTATATTTCTTCAAGTAATTCATCACCAAGTCGCGAATCATATCATTCTTATGAGTGTCAGCAGTCCACTTACTCAACTGAATAATAGTATAATCCAATGATTCCAAATCGCGTTTGGTAAATTTCGCGCCCTTGGCAATAACTTCCGTTCCCAAGTAGTCTTTCACACCCTGAGAAACCTTTCCATTAGTCAATACCAACAACTTCTCAATCAAAATATCTTTCAGTTTGGCTGCCTTTTCCTCGAATTCATCATTCAGCTTAGGCAGAATAGCCTTATCGGCATTCTTCTCACTTCTACTCTTGATAACACGTGAGAACAACTTCTTGTCAATAACGACCCCACGCAATGACGGAGAAGCCTTCAATGAAGCATCCTTCACATCGCCTGCCTTATCACCAAAAATGGCACGAAGCAATTTTTCTTCCGGAGAAGGATCTGATTCGCCTTTCGGAGTAATCTTGCCAATCAGAATATCACCCGGTTCAATACGTGCACCGACACGTACAATACCGTTTTCATCCAAATCTCTAGTAGCCTCTTCACTTACATTAGGAATATCAGAAGTCAATTCTTCCATACCGCGTTTCGTTTCGCGGACTTCCAAAATATATTCATCAACATGTACAGAAGTCAACAGATCCTCACGTACAACGCGTTCATTCAATACAATAGCATCCTCGTAGTTATAACCTTTCCAAGGCATATAAGCAACCAACAGGTTCTTGCCCAATGCAAGTTCCCCTCCCTGAGTTGAATACCCTTCAGTCAGAATATCACCTTTCTTCACACGCTGACCCTTATCACAGGTAGGACGAAGGTCAATAGTCATGCTTTGGTTGGTCTTACGGAATTTAGGAATTCTATATTCTTTCAAAGCAGGTTCGAAGCTTACGAATTCTTCATCTTCATTTCTGTCATACAGAATACGGATAGTCGTTGCATCTACATATTCTACAACACCAGCACCTTCTGCAGCAATCTGAGTACGAGAGTCTTCAACCAACTGCTTTTCAATGCCTGTACCTACAATAGGAGCTTCTGTACGCAACAAAGGAACCGCCTGGCGCATCATGTTTGATCCCATCAATGCACGGTTAGCATCGTCATGTTCCAGGAACGGAATCAAAGAAGCAGCGATAGAAGCGATCTGCTGTGGAGAAACATCCATCAACTCCACCTGGTCAGGAGTAACGACCGGATAATCGGCATCCCGGCGAGCTTTTACCTTCTCACGAACAAATTTGCCTTCATCATCCAACGGAGCATTACCCTGAGCAATAATCTTATCCTCCTCTTCTTCAGCTGTCAGATATTCAATACCTTCATCGGATATATCCACTTTGCCGCCAGTTACCTTACGATAAGGAGTAGAGATAAAGCCAAGTTCATTGATCTTAGCATATACACACAAAGAAGAAATCAAACCGATATTCGGACCTTCAGGAGTTTCAATTGGACACAAACGGCCATAATGAGTATAGTGTACGTCACGCACCTCGAACCCGGCACGTTCACGTGACAAACCACCAGGACCTAACGCTGACAAACGGCGCTTGTGAGTGATTTCGGCCAACGGGTTCGTCTGGTCCATGAACTGTGACAAAGCATTTGTGCCAAAGAATGAATTGATAACAGAAGAAATAGTCTTCGCATTAATCAAATCAATCGGAGTAAACACTTCATTGTCACGCACGTTCATACGTTCACGTATAGTACGAGACATACGTGCTAAACCAATCGCAAACTGGTTAGACAACTGCTCGCCTACCGTACGTACACGACGGTTACTCAAGTGGTCGATATCATCAACATCTGCTTTAGAGTTAATCAACTCAATCAGATATTTAATGATTTCAATAATATCTTGTTTTGTCAATACCTTTACATCCATATCCGTAGTCAGTCCCAATTTCTTGTTGATCCTGTAACGGCCTACTTCGCCAAGGTCATATCTTTTTTCAGAGAAGAACAGGTTGTTGATAACCTCACGGGCACTGGCATCATCAGCAGGGTCTGCATTACGCAACTGGCGGTAAATGTAAAGCACAGCCTCTTTTTCAGAGTTACTCGGGTCTTTCTGAAGAGTATTAAAAATAATAGAGTAGTCGGATGAATTCGCTTCTTCCTTATGAACAAGGATATTCTGAACGCCAGAATCAATAATTTCATCAATATGATCCTCTTCAATCACAGTTTCACGATCAATGATAACCTCATTACGTTCAATAGAAACTACTTCACCGGTGTCTTCATCTACGAAATCCTCTGTCCATGTTTTCAAAACACGAGCAGCGAGTTTTCTTCCTACGACTTTCTTCAAACTAGTCTTGTTAACCTTAACATCTTCAGCCAAGTTAAAGATTTCGAGGATATCTTTATCATTTTCAAAGCCTACCGCTCTTAATAGAGTCGTTACAGGCAATTTCTTTTTACGATCAATATACGCATACATCACATTGTTGATATCTGTAGCGAATTCGATCCATGAACCTTTGAATGGTATAATACGGGCAGAGTACAATTTCGTACCGTTAGCATGTACACTCTGGCCGAAGAACACCCCCGGAGAACGATGTAACTGAGAAACAACTACACGTTCTGCACCATTGATTACAAAAGTTCCTTTCGGAGTCATATATGGAATAGGCCCCAAATAAACATCCTGAATGACTGTATCGAAATCTTCATGATCAGGATCAGTACAATACAACTTCAATTTCGCCTTCAAGGGCACGCTGTATGTGAGGCCACGCTCCAGACACTCGTCTATTGAATAGTGAGGCGGATCAATGTAATAGTCCAAAAATTCAAGGACAAAGTTATTACGAGTGTCAGCGATAGGGAAGTTTTCAGCAAATACCTTGTACAGCCCGTCATTCTTACGTTTTTCGGGCGGGGTATCCAACTGTAAAAAGTCTTGGAATGACTTCAATTGCACTTCCAAGAAATCCGGATACATCATCGGATTCTTGATGGAAGCAAAATTAACTCTTTGATTTTCAGTATTTGAAGACATTTGTTAATATTTTGTAGAACTTAATAATAATATAGACACAAAAAGGTTAAGAATCCTCTGCTAGAGGATTCCTAACCGTATTACCTGATACTCAGGCTAATATTATTTAAGCTCAACTTCAGCTCCAGCTTCTTCCAAAGTTTTCTTCAGTGATTCAGCTTCGTCTTTAGCCAAGCCTTCTTTTACTGTGCTAGGAGCACCGTCTACCATGTCTTTAGCTTCTTTCAAGCCAAGACCACATGCTTCTTTAACGGCTTTAACAACCTGCAATTTAGCAGCACCAGCGCTCTTCAAAACTACATCAAAAGATGTTTTTTCTTCAGCAGCAGCTGCACCAGCAGCAGGACCAGCAGCAACTGCTACAGCTGCAGCAGCAGGTTCAATACCGTATTCTTCTTTAAGGATAGTTGCAAGTTCATTAACTTCTTTTACTGTCAAGTTAACTAATTGTTCTGCAAAAGCTTTCAAATCTGCCATTTTTGTATGATTTTAATTGTTTGTTACTAATAGATTATAAAATTGATTATTCGGCACGTTCGCCCAGAGTCTTAAGAACTCCATGAATGGTGTTACCACCTGATTGAAGAGCAGAAATAACATTCTTCGCCGGTGATTGCAACAATGCAATAATATCAGCAATAACTTCATTCTTACTCTTAATGTTGCAAAGAGCATCCAGTTGATTAGCACCTACATAGAAACCTTCTTCAGCATAAGCAGCTTTCAATGCAGGAATTTCTTCTTTGTATTCTTTCAACAACTTTGCAGGAGCGTTAGCTACTTCGCTAAACATTACTGAAGTTGTACCTTTTAAAGAATCGAACAACGGAGAGAAATCAACATCTTCCATGCTCATCAGAGCTTTGTGAAGCAAAGAATTCTTCACAACAACCAGCTTAATACCTGCTTTGAAACATTTTCTTCTCAGTTCACTTGTCTTAGCTGCATCCATAGCAGTTGTGTCAACCAAATAGAAATGTCCGTATTGCTTAACGGTTTCAGCCAACTGACCAATAATAACGCCTTTATCTTCCTTTCTCATGATTCCTCCTTAATTAGTTTTCTTCTACAGTTTTGGGATCAATCTTGATACCCTTACTCATAGTACTTGAAAGATAAATACTCTTAATATAGGTACCCTTAGCTGAACTTGGTTTCAATTTAATGATAGTAGCGATAAATTCTTTCGCATTATCACGAATCTGGTCTGCAGTGAAAGAAACCTTACCAATTGAAGTATGAACGATACCGCTCTTATCAACTTTAAAGTCAATCTTACCTTGCTTAACTTCCTTAACAGCCTTAGCTACATCCATAGTTACAGTACCACTTTTAGGATTCGGCATTAGTCCACGAGGACCAAGAACACGTCCTAAAGCACCGATCTTACCCATGATAGACGGCATTGTAATGATTACATCAATATCAGTCCATCCACCTTTGATCTTTTCAATATATTCATCAAGACCAACATAGTCAGCACCAGCTTCTTTTGCAGCAGCTTCAGCATCAGGTGTACACAGAACCAAAACACGCACTTGCTTACCTGTTCCGTGAGGCAGTGATACTACACCACGAACCATCTGGTTTGCTTTACGAGGGTCTACACCTAAACGTACGTCAATATCTATTGAAGCATCAAATTTAGAAAAAGTAATATCTTTAACTAACTGTGCAGCTTCTTTCAGTGAGTATGCTTTCCCTGCTTCAATTTTTTCTGCAGCCAACTTTTGATTTTTTGTCAGTTTACCCATTATAATTGAAGTTTATTAGTTATTACCCGGGAATTCCCCTTTTACAGCGATACCCATACTTCTAGCTGTACCAGCTACCATAGTCATAGCCGACTCGATAGTAAAACAGTTCAAGTCAACCATTTTGTCTTGAGCAATCGTACGAACTTGTTCCCAAGTAATTTCGGCAACCTTCTTACGGTTAGGCTCAGCAGAACCACTCTTAATCTTAGCCAATTCAAGCAATTGAATAGCTACGGGAGGAGTCTTGATGACAAAATCAAAAGACTTATCTGCGTAGTAGGTAATGATTACAGGCAAAATCTTACCTGCTTTGTCCTGGGTTCTGGCATTGAATTGCTTGCAAAATTCCATGATGTTAATACCCTTAGAACCCAAAGCAGGTCCAACGGGAGGTGATGGATTTGCAGCGCCTCCTTTAATCTGTAATTTGATTAGTCCAGCAACTTCTTTAGCCATTTTGTTTCTAATTTTTATATATTAATTATATCGAAAGTCCAATGCACGTAACAAGATGCATTATTCTTTCTCGACATCCATAAAGCCAAGTTCCAGCGGAGTTTTACGTCCGAAGATCTTAACCATAACCTTCAACTTCCGTTTTTCGGCATTCACCTCTTCAATGAGACCACTGAAGCCACTGAACGGTCCAACGGCAACTTTCACTGTTTCTCCTACGGTGTAAGGCACATTCAGTTCCTCACCGCCTTCCTGGAGTTCATCCACCGTACCAAGTATGCGATTCACTTCCGATTGTCTCAGAGGAACCGGATTTTCGGAACCTCCCAAGAAGCCGATTACGTTCGGGGTGTTTCTCAAATGATGAGCAACTTCACCGACCAAAGCAGCTTCTACCAAAACGTATCCGGGAAGATAACTTCTTTCTTTCACAATTTTTTTACCATTGCGAACCTGATACACTTTCTCAGTAGGAATCAACACCTGAGACACATACTCGCTAAGGTCACTATTCTTAATGTCAGCATCAAGATATTCCTTAACCTTGCTTTCTTTTCCACTAACAGCACGTAACACGTACCACTTTTTTTCAATCTCAGACATCTTTACTCAATTATTAGTGCGGATAGATAATATCCTCCATTACAAACTGGAAGACCGAATCCATAAGAAAAACAACTAGCGCAATGAGCAGGGAAGCATATAAAACAACCACTGCGCTACTAGAAAGTTCTTTACGAGTAGGCCATGATACTTTATGGACTAATTCGTCATAAGATTCTTTACAATAATTTGTTACTTTCTGAAACATATTCTTTCAAGTTTAGCACGGGAGGAGAGGCTCGAACTCCCGACACCCGGTTTTGGAGACCGGTGCTCTA
>BLLV01000145.1 GCA_011959205.1 Bacteroidaceae bacterium | reverse complement strand
CTTGAAGAGATTTGTAAGCTTGCAAAATTCTTTGTACATCTCTGGCTACACGATAATGTTCATCTCCAACAACTCTTGGATCTAATATTCTAGATGTAGAGTCAAGAGGATCAACAGCTGGGTAAATTCCTATTTCAGCAATTTGTCTTGATAGTACTGTAGTCGCATCAAGGTGTGAAAAAGATGTTGCAGGAGCTGGATCTGTTAAGTCGTCAGCAGGGACATATATTGCTTGAACAGAGGTAATTGATCCTTTATCTGTTGAAGTGATCCTCTCTTGAAGATTTCCCATGTCAGTTGCTAAAGTTGGTTGATAGCCAACTGCAGAGGGTATTCTTCCTAGAAGTGCTGAAACTTCAGAGCCTGCTTGTGTAAATCTAAAAATATTATCAACGAAAAAAAGCACATCTTGACCTTCTTTATCTCTAAAATATTCAGCCACTGTTAGTCCTGTGAGCGCAACACGGGCTCTTGCTCCAGGAGGCTCATTCATCTGTCCATAAACTAAAGCAGCCTTAGAACCCTTACCGTCGGTCTTAATCACCCCCGACTCAATCATTTCGTGATAAAGATCGTTTCCCTCTCTAGTTCTCTCGCCTACACCTGCAAAAACTGAAAATCCTCCATGAGCTTTAGCAATGTTATTTATCAATTCCATTATTGTAACTGTTTTTCCTACACCTGCCCCTCCAAATAAACCAATTTTTCCACCTTTTGCATAAGGGGCCAACAAGTCGATAACTTTAATTCCGGTTACTAATTGTTCTGTTTCAGTAGCTTGATCTATAAATTTCGGAGATGGTCTATGGATTGGCCATTTTTCTTTTGTTTTAACAATACCTTTTTCATCAATAGACTCACCAACAACATTAATAATTCGCCCCAGAGTCTCGGGTCCCACAGGTACACTTATTGGAGATCCTGTGTTTAAAACTTCATCTCCCCTTTTTAACCCCTCAGTAGCATCCATAGCAATAGTTCTTACATCATTTTCACCAAGGTGTTGTGCAACTTCTAATATTAATTTCTTTCCGGAATTATTAACCTCACGTGCGGTGTATTTTTTAATGATACGGCGACCACCGAGATCTACACCGTCTAATTCGTCGG
>BLLV01000144.1 GCA_011959205.1 Bacteroidaceae bacterium | reverse complement strand
TACCTGCTGAGCTAGCGAATCAATCCTTTGTTATCGCTATTCTTCCGAATTGCGAATGCAAAGGTAAGGTTTATTTTTATATTTGCAAAACATTTCTCGTTTTTTTTCAAAAAAGTACATTATTTCTTCTTTTTATTCATTTTAATTAAAATTCCACCTATACATCCACAAGCCCCATATTACCTCACAACAAGCTCTTCTACAGGCTGTTTCAATTCCCTATCCAATGGATGAGACTGATACTTCACTTTATTAAAATCAATCCTCCTCATATTAATACAACGAATATTATTATTGTATGCTGTTTTATAATACACTTTCCCATTTGTCAAATCAATAGCCGAAGTCCATTGTGTAGCACTGGGAATACCAGGTGCTTTCCCCGAAGCATGCTCTATGCCAATAGGAATATCAAAATTATTCAGAATATGAAAACTTTGTAATATAGCATCATACGTTGTAGGACACGCCGGAGCAGTCGCCTTATAAAACGCAATACGAACAAAACGGGAAGGGGGAGTCACATCACCCGGAATGCCATGAAACCCGGCACCTGCACCAAAAGGAAAAATAGTTATCCCGCCCAATTGCTGCGGACTGGTAGCTCCCGGATACAGATTTACATAATTATTTAGATTAGTCACTTGCCAAGGAAAATCAGGAGAATTGGTAAGTACCCCTACCCTGTTTTCATAAAAATGAGGAACACCATCCACAAACTCCAACACCACTTGATTTCCTTTAACATCGCCAATGCGCCAATGTACCGTAGAACTTTTACCGGGTTTATCAAGAGACACTACCTTCACCCCTTCGATAGCGGCTTTCACTTCGTCTATAGTAGCAAACCGAGAAAGTATCCAGCTCACCACCTGCAAATCCGATAAAGTAGTTGAATTTTGAGTCGCATCATATTGTTCATATTTTCCATAATGAGGGAAATAAAACAATCCGGCCGAAAGCCCTGCCTCATTCAACCCTTCAGCCACAAACTCTTTCTGAATGATAGCCAAGCCCACCACTCCATATTTTGCCCGAAACCTCAAACCATTTACACCTGTCGGGGTATAAGATACCAATTCTTGTCCTCGGGGAACAACGACATACTCACTTGGAAGGTAACTATCTCCCCACTCTATGGTACGTGCCTGCACATATCCACCATCTTTGGCAAGGAACGAGACACCGGTACATGCCCATCCGCTTACAATACTAGCCAACAATAAGCCCAAAGCTATTAAAATCTTTTTCATAATCATTTTTATTCTAGTTATGATATTAAGAACAAGACATCGGGCATTTTAGTTCTTGTTTGACAAAACAAAGACAGACAAAACTTTTTATTTTGCTTTAAAAAAGACGTAAGGTCCTAACCAACCGGCAGGCAATAATTCATCTCCGGGCAACTGGAATTTTGCATTTGTCCATATCCCCCCAAAAGGTGCTTTATCCAAAGCAGCCCCACGAAGCGCATTGGCCCAAGTATTCACTACCTCCACCTCCAAGACATTGACTCCGTTACGAAGTGCATCGGTAATGTCCACTTCGTATGGAGCTGTCCAAACCGTACCACATGCAATACTGTTGACACGCACAGTCGCCACATTGGCTACTTTTCCCAAGCGAAGCATTATTTTTCCGTCCTGCTCATTCTTCCAGCTGAACAACCCTCTGTAAGTGGCATGTCCGGAATAATATCTGATCTTTTCATCCTCTTCCTTGCTCCAGTCAAATAACAGCGGCCGGGTGACGGTCTTGCGTATGGATGAGAATGCTACTGTCCATTCCTTGACCGAGATGGATACAGGCTCTTTTTCAGTCAGTTCCGGAGAAACTTCTGAATGTGCTTTAGGGAATACGACAAATACAGAGCCATTAGCTGGTAAAGACAAGGCAATTTCCGTACAACCATCCACCTCTTTCCATTGTGCCGGACGGGTAATAGTTCCTGTTACCGCATTCCATAATTCAGGCGTGCGCCCCGCCACACGGAAAGAAGCCTTGAATGTGCGCAAACTGTCTACCTGATTAGCTACAAAATAAATTTCATATTCTTCCCCGCTCCGATGAGTATATACCATCCTGGAAGGAAGAAGCACATCCCGTTCCACGCCGAAAGCAGAAAAATCATCTTCCCGATAAGGCAATGGCGGAATAATTACTCCCGCTGCATGAAGTTCCTCTACTTTAGCCTGTACCTCAGGAGACAACAGAAGATTATCAGAATCCATGGAGCGAGTTGCAGGAAGCACCAATACTTTATAAGAAGCTCCTCCCGGAAGTACCATTCTTCCACCCTCGGCTTTTGCCAAACGTAGCAGAGCATCTTTGTTGAAAGAATCGTATGCATAACCGCGCATCGGGTTCACCCAGGCTTCAGGATCAGTCATGTTTGCCAAATGGGTAGCACCGACAGGACGCACACGAGTGAAGTGACCTTTATCAGCCAGCCGGTTCCGCTCACTTTCCAGCTGTTCGGCTCCACAAACGCTGGGAAGCATTGGAACTAACCATTCGGGCAAGATGGAGCGTCGTGGCACCTCTTCACCGGTAAAGACAGCGATGTCAACCACCGGACGGCCGTATTGCAACAAAGTCTGGCAACGGGTAATGTAATTTACAAAGGATTTTCCTTCCTCCCACCAGGTTTGGTCACGCTGGAAGAAAAGTCCGATACTATCCAACGTCATTCCGAGCCGACGGTTCATCCAAGGATTATGGACATAGGCATGAAAAAAGAGTTTATTGATGCCCAGTGCATAGTTACGGTCCAGCAAAGGTTTTAGCATGGCAGGATCTTCATCCCATAATATACCACACATTTCAGCAAAACCTTCGGCTTGTATGATATTCTTTCCATAAATATGTGCACCGCTGATAGCATCCAGCATATCATTGAGGCTATCATGGGCAGGACTGTTTAGCCGAAATTCCCCCATCGGCAAATCCACTATCCGATAATGCATCAATCCGTCACCGGTCATAGCAGGAGCTACGCACCGAGCAGAGAACCGACAATCATATTGACGGGCGCAGTCGGCCAATACGGTGTAGAACACATCAGTCACCAGTTCCCCGATGGTGGTACGTACATCGCGCAAAATCTGTTCACTTCGTGCAGCACTTTCCATCGGAATACCTGCCAGTAAAGGAAAATAAGGCATCAAATCATAACCGCGTCGCTTTTTGAATTCCACCGCAAAGTTATCGCTCCAGTTCTGGTTGCCACATTCCCAACTACCTACATACATATATTTCAGGACCCGGCGTGCCAAAGCTTCATCTGTCTTTTTGAACATTTCCGCAAACCAGTTTGAAAATTGTTTCCGAACCGCCCGAGTACTGAATTTGTCACATTCCAGTATTTTACCTCCATTGCCGGTAGCATTCACATGTCCGGTAGCCGTATGTCCCATACGAAGAATGCGCCATTTGCCTTCAGGCAAACGGGCTGTCAGCCTGCCCTGATACAAAGGGAGACTAATCATATCCTCAGGTTTCAATAAATTTTCCTCAGGCTGACGGTCCAGCGGGATAGCATAAGTAACGATATCTTCATAATAACCATCCGATGCTTGAGGCATGGGCAAAGTCAGATTACGGATATTCCCACCGTTCACTATGGTATCACTCCATACCACTTTTTGCATAGATTCCTCGGGAGCAATCCAAGTACCTCCCGCCAAGGAAGATCCGTCACTGATATGCATGCCCAACTGCATGCCTAGTCTGTCGGCCTCTTTCATGCTGTGAGTCACCCTCTGCCACCATTCAGAGGTAAACTGCCGGACTTTTCCCTCGTATTGAGGCTCTTGCCCTTCTCCATTAACCGGCATCAGATAGGCTCCGCCCAAACCTACACGGTTCATAGCTTCCAAATCTGCCGTAATCCCTTCGGGAGTTACAGCACCAAACATCCAATACCAAAACGTCCAGGGACGAGCCTCTTTCACAGATGCATTTACAAACTGTTGCCGTAAGGCGGATTGTGCCATACCCAATTGGAATCCGGTTGCTAGCAATATGGATGCAAACAGATATTTTATCTTCATAAGCTATTTATTCTATATTTAATGATAAACGAACAAAATTACAATTTGTACTCTATTTTTCAAATATAGAGAATCCAAGTTTGGGCACATATCCACTGAGCTATCCGATATATCAATAAACCGCCGAAGCGATCACTTGTATGAACAAAATAAGAAATACCATTGCAATGGGATAGACCGTAGCATATGCAACACTCGGAATATTACTGTCCACCATAGAATCGGCTGCTGCAAGACCTGGTGTACTGGTCATACCGCCGGTAATGGTTCCCAGCAAATCCAACAAACTGATTTTAAAGACCAACCGGCCAACCACAACCGCAACCAGCATAGGTATAACAGTAATGGCCGCCCCTACTCCGAACAGTAGCAATCCGCTTTCCTGAAAAGTAGCCACCAGATTTTTACCGGCAGAAGTACCCACCTCAGCCAAGAACAGCAACAAACCCAATTGACGTAACAACTGATTGGCAGGACCGGACATAGACCACAATACAGGTCCTGTCTTTCCCACAGCACTCAGCAGCAACGCCACCATCAGCACCCCTCCAGTCAATCCGGGTGAAAATGAAACACTGTCCGAGAATGAAATGTTCACTTTACCAAACAATACACCTAATACGATACCCATAGCTATCGGGAAGAAATCGGTATCGGACAATTGCTTGGCATTATTCCCCAACAAACGGGCAACGCCTGCCAATCCTTCCCGTTCACCAACCACCATTAGCTTGTCACCGAATTTCAAGGCTAAATCCGGAGAGGGGGACAAGTCTATACCGCTTCGCCGGATACGAGTCACCGTACAGCCAAAGTTACGTTGCAAGTTTAAATCTCCCAATTGCTTGTTTATCATGTCTTTCTTTGTCAACAACAAAGATTCAATCTCCTGTGTCTGGTCCAAAGGCAATTCACCTTCTTCCCGTTCTCCAACCAATACGGCAAACTGATTCAACGCATCCTCACTCCCCACTGCCTGTACATAGTCCCCCTCCAGCAACATGGTACTCGCCTTAGGCATCAATATGGAATCTTCATGCTTTACCCGCGAAATAACCGCACCTGTCATGGCACGTGCATTTATCTGCGCCAAAGTACGTCCGAATACCGCTTGATTGGTCACTCTGAAGATACAAGTAGTCAGTTCCGGAAAACCGCTGCGCCGCTCCAGTTCCAACCTACGTGCTTCCTTATCCAGATCCACCCGCATGATCTTGGGCAATAGCTTCACAAACAAAATTACTCCTATCACTCCAAACGGGTAGGCAATGCCGTAGGCAATGGAAGCCAACGGTGAATTTGTACTGTCTATAGCTACCGCCAAACCAGGCGTACTGGTCAATGCTCCCGCTATCAATCCCACCACACTGGGCGTATCGATATCAAAAGTATACTTCAGCCCCACAGCTGTCAGACAAGCAGAACAAATAATAAGCATGGTGATAAGAATCAATGTTTTTCCTTTGCTCCTGAAAGAATCAAAAAATCCGGGACCAGCCTGAATACCGATGGTAAAGATAAAAAGCACCAGGCCGAAGTTCCCCAATTCTTTAGGAATGATCACACCAAAATGTCCGAAAAGTAAGGCTATGAAGATAACGGCCGACACATCCAGCGACAAACCCTTTATCTTAATCCTTCCAAGCATAAAGCCTAACGCTACAATAAGAAAGAGCGAAAAATAAGAAGAATGCAGTAAATCAATTAACATATTTTTAAGGAATTAGTTTCAGCATACAAAGATATGTAAAAAAAATAAATGCAGAAACTTTCCCCTTAGTATTTATACAAATCATCAGCTACCCTCTATTTCTTTCAACACATCATACGCGTTCTCTGCATCCGCCCCTCTTCCGCTCAGCCCCATCTGGAAAGTGCCTTTATACCATATCCTTCTTACTTATTTCGAAGAATTGGAATCTGAATATTGAACGAACTTCCATCCTGTTTCATATTCAGCGGAGTAACGGAACAAGCCGAATAAAGTACCATCGGTTCGTCATTTTCATCCAATAATAGCTGAGGACGCTCCAAGCGATCTACCTTTATCCGCTCTCCATTCTTCAGAATTATTTCTTTATTCATAAACAAAGAATATTCAGGAAGTTTCCAATGTATACCATCTTCAGCATACATGATGGCCAGTCCTGGCTTACCTTTTGTAAATCCTCCTGTAAAATCTTTAAAAACAGCATAGAAACAATTGTCTTTCCGGTGATACCATACAAAGGGGTCTTCCGCATTCAATTTCCGGTTATCCCCCGTTTCAAACTCAAATACATAGTCATCTTGCACAATAAAAGGACCTTCGGGAGCATCGGCTATGGCCACTCCATGCACACCACGCCAAGTAGGGTCATAGACATTCCCTTTAAAGTAAAGATAATATTTCTTTTTCAAAGGATGATATACCACTGCCGGATTGACTAAAATGAGATTATCAGGCTTGGTTACGGTTCCTTCAGGTGAGGGCTCCAGTACATTATCAGGCTTCACCCGTGTACGTGGAGCTAGCAAAGGCTGCTCATTACATGAAAATTTACCTTCCAGTAATTCTTTTATGGAATTAAAGCACAGCACCCCCAACTTTTGACTTTGTTGAAGCCTGTCTCTTCTGCTTAGCTTTCCCTTTACATAAGCATTTCCACCCGGATCCGCCGTAGCACAATAATACAAATAGTACTTTCCATTATATCTCTTGATATGGGGATTATGAACCGACTGGGCATCCCACGAACAGCTATCTAGACGATATCCATCCTTATTATAGACAATACCTATATCCTTATATCCCCCATAAGGAGAGTCGGATACAGCTACTCCAATCATCGACCCCAGCAACCAAGCATCTATAAATCTAGGGTGCTCCGGTCCTGATTCCATAGCGGAATAAAATAAATAATACTTTCCATCCTCCTCCGCCTGAATAGCCGAACCACACCAAATAAAATGATTTTTCAATGAGAAAGCCGAGAAGCCGGACGGGAACTCCGAATTGCCCTGTTGAATAAGTTCTAAATTTACCGGACCGGCCTGCCAAGTGTGTTGCGTCCACCCCTGCAACCAAGCAAGGAAGATGAAACAAACAAATAGTATTTTTCTTTTCATATTCATCACAAACAGATCATTCATTACTGATTTTCTTACAATAATTTATTCCCAACACATCATAATGCTGCCGGATGCTCTCCAAACGGGTACAGAATTTTCCATAATCTTTATGCTCCTTTTTGCTCCATGCCACCTCGGACAAAGCTGCTACGCGCGGATAAAGCATATACTCCATCTCATCAAGCGCAGACATATACTCCGTCCATAAATTGGCCTGCACTCCTTTTATATGTTTAGCCTCATCCACAGTCAGCGCTTCGGGAACTGGATGATAATTATAAACTTTTTCCAATGTAATCACCCGATTGGGATTTCCTATTTTCCTCCCATTCCCCTTAAACTGGAAACAATTAAAATACATATAAATATTAGGCGACATAATGACATCATATCCGGCTTTTGCCGCATGGATTCCTCCCTTTTCACCTCTCCATGACATCACAGTAGCACGTTGCGGAATACCTCCCTCCAAGATTTCATCCCAACCAATAATTTTCTTTCCTCTGGCATTCAGATAGTTCTCAATCCGATTGATGAAATAAGTCTGCAATTCAGCCTCTTTGGTCAAATGTTCCTGCTTCATCCGTTCCTGACAGTGTACACAATTTTTCCAACGGATACGAGGAGCCTCATCCCCGCCCAAATGAATATAGCTGGAAGGGAAAAGTTCCACCACCTCATCCAGAATATCCTGCATAAAAGTGAAAGTAGACTCTTTGGTACAATAAATATCATTGAAAACACCCCAACGGCCTTCCACCTCAAAAGGTCCTCCGGTACAGGAATATTCAGGATAAGCAGCCAGTGCCGCCACGCTATGTCCCGGCATTTCTATTTCAGGAATAATTTCCACAAAACGCTTCTTGGCGTATGCCACCACTTCTTTGATGTCTTCCTGTGTATAAAATCCGCCATAACGCTTAGTGTCCCATTCAGTAGGATTACCCCACATATATCCCACAATCGTTTTTTTACGGTAACCTCCGATGGTAGTCAGTTTGGGATATTTCTTGATTTCGATACGCCATCCCTGGTCATCAGTCAGATGCCAATGAAGGATATTCAATTTATGAAAAGCAAGCAAGTCAATATGACGCTTTACATCCTCCTTCGGAATGAAGTGACGGGAAACATCAAGCATCACTCCGCGATAAGAGAATGCAGGCGAATCTTCTATCACTACACAAGGGATGTTCCATTTTATTTTTTCCGTCACCGGCTTGTCGCTTTCAATGGCAGAGGGCAATAATTGACGCAATGTTTGAAAAGCATAGAAGATGCCTTTAGGAGCCTTGGCGTCTATGTGGATAGAAGATGGAGAGACTGTCAGTTTGTAGGATTCCTCATTGGGTAGAGATGTGTTAAGCCGGCAACGGATCACATTGGAAGAACGGGGGGCAGAAGAGACCTCCAATGAGAATCCGGCAGCAGTGTCAAACAAATCATTCCAAAAAGATACGGCATTGCGCATCTCTTCGTTATCTACTGACAAAGTAATTACAGTTTTGTCATTTACCGTAAAGTTGCCTCTTTTTTCGATGCACTTCTGCGGCATCGGAATAATGGATACCGATGCCTGCAAAGTGCCGAACAACAACACTAAAAATGAAAAGGTTAGAATTAATTTCTTCATGGTTTATTTATTATTTGTTGGATAATTCGGACTATATAAAAGATTTCTATTGCGGATGACCAGTTTGCCGTCTTTCACCCATTCCTCCCCTCTTTCCTGCAAATGCCCGGCCATCGCTTTCCGCATCTTTTCCAATGTTTTTCTGGAAGCCTTGACTTTTGACAAATCATGCAATTCGTAGGGGTCTTTTGACAAATCAAACAATTGTTCCTCACCCGTACGGAAAAACCAGATATACTTTATTTTCCCATCCGTTAAAGCACACCAATAATTATCTGCCCAATAAGCAGTGGAATGTTCTATATCAATATATTCACGCCAGGGAGCTTTCCCTTTTTCCAATAAAGGAAGTAAAGACAGACCATCCATTTCTTCCGGAATCCGGCTGCCGTTCAATGCCAGGAAAGTAGGAAGCAAATCGCGTAACTCCACCGGAGCCTCTATTTTTTCACCGGATTTCAGGCTACTCTTCATACTTTCGGGCAACTTTATAATAAAAGGAATAGCCGCCGAGCCTTCATAAGCATACGTTTTACGCCACAAATGATGATCTCCCAACATATCGCCATGATCGGCAACAAAGCAGATCAACGCATTGTCATACATTCCTTTCTTCTTCAGTTCATCCACAATACGCCCCACCTGCTCATCAATAAAAGTAACCGAAGCATAGTAATATTTGCGGGAATTGCGGGCATACTCCACACCAAAGTTTCCTATAGCCGCTTCGGGATTCTTTTCAGGATGGGCATCTATTGCAAGATCTTTACACCAGTCACCTACCACGGGAGCAGGTATTTCTCTGCCTTCATACATATCCACTATTCGCCGAGGGGGATCATACGGGCTATGCGGACGGGCAAAAGATACTTTCAGGAACAAAGGCTGTTCAGAAGAATAACCTTTTATCGCCTCCACCGCCCTGTCTCCTGTCCATACGGTAGGATGCAACCGTTCGGGCAAAGCATACGCTTTCGCTCCGTGGGCGTTCCACTCCACCCCCGTACTGTCGGGATTCAAACCGAAAGCCTGCGTATTGAACCATTTACGATAATCACTCATAAAATAAGGAGACTCCACACGTCCGCTTTCATCCAGAATAGTCGCTTCGAATCCATGCAACACATTCTGCGGATGCCAATGCATCTTTCCTATTCCTAATGTGTGATAGCCCAAGTCTTTCAACATCTGTGGCATTTCATAGGGATAATGCTCCGCCACTTGTCCATATCCTAACAAGCCATGATGCCAGGGAGACATACCCGTCAGCATACCCGCACGTGCCGGAGTACTGCTTGGAGCAGCCGTATAGGCATTACAAAACAAATGCCCATCGGCTGCCAAGCGATCCACATTTGGAGAAATCACAGCTTCATTTCCCGCACATCCCAATGCATCCCAACGCTGTTGGTCAGTCATTATCAAGATAATATGCGGTTGTTTCTTTTCCGGTTGTGCAGCCTGCCCGGGCATAGCGGACAAGCCAAGGCTACCGGCCATACACCATCCTATATAATTATATTTTTTCATTACTTATCAGTTTTTAAAAAATAAAATATCCAATTCAGCTACTCCCATGCTCTTTTGGTCACCTACTGTTGACAAGGCACGGAAACGGAAGCGCCCTTTATGCTCCTGCCGGAAAATCACCTGCTGTTCTACAGGATTGTTCTGAATATTGGCAAACTCTCCACGGGCTGCCTCCTCCCATCGGGTTCCATCCAAAGAAATTTCAACCATATATTTTACAACAATTCCATTAGCCCATCGTGCCTGATCGGGCAGATAGCTTATACCGGTTATTTCCTTTTCTGATTTCAAGTCAACCTCAAGCAGGTCTTTTCCAACCCAAGTTGTATGCTGGTTTTGATCAAAGACAAGCGTACCGGCTTTATCAGGCAAGGTGCTCCAGTGAGTCTTACTACCGGTAAAAGAACGCGTAGCAGTAATTGACTTTTTCTTTCCGTCCACCGCCACCGCTTTAATAATTCGATCGCCGTCTGCCGGAACAGGCGACTGATAACGAGTACCTACACCGGGTTGTGGTTCTTTACCATCCGTAGTATAATAGATAGAAGCATCTTTATTACTGCATACCAACTTCACCTCTCCATCCTTATTTCTGGTAATCACAGGAGCCTCCAGCGGAGTTTCCGCTTTAAACACCTGTATTTCGGACAGACAAGGTGTTTCCCATGCATCTGTTATCCGTAATCGCAAACGTGAAGCTGTGACTTCGGGAAAACGCAGAATCCGTTTATAACCGATAGTAGTCTGTTCATCCAATTGCCGCCAATTCCCATTGTCAAAATATTCTACAACAAACTGCTTTATTCTTTGTCCTTTCTCTATAAACTCTTGCAACAGCAAGCGGTTGAATGTTAATTCTTTTCCAAAATCCACTTCCAGCACAGGTGTTTGTGTCTCAGCTTCCCAACAGGTACTTCTGTTCCCATCCAAAGCATATTTCAACTTCTTACGGTTCTCGCCCGTTACTTTCATTTTCTGATTAACGAGATTATTCTTTAGTTCAGAGGTATATCGCTGATACCATTCTACCAAGCGCAAGGAATCCTGCACAGGAATCAATCCTTCCTGATTGGGAGTCAGATTAAGCAATAACAAACTGTTACGTCCCACACTCTCATAATAAATGTCAGTCAATTTGGACAACGATTTCAGTTTATGATCCTCCGAAGCATGGTAATACCAACCGGGACGGACGGATACATCGGTTTCTGAAGGAATCCATAACGTACCATCCGCATGCCCGCGCATCCACTGCTTGCCATTTGGTATCCCCTTATCATAAAGTTCCGGCTTCCTCACTGTGCTCCAATGTTCTTCCAAAGCATATCCTTCCTCATTGCCCACCCAGCGAATGTTCTGTGCACTTCCACCATGCACCACACAGTTGGGTTGCAACTCATATACCATTTCAGTCAAAGATTCCCATGGATAGTAATCAGCGGCAATCTTTCGGGTATGTAAGGAATCCGTACTATAATAACCACGTCCCCCATTGGCACCATCAAACCAAAACTCATACAATTCCCCATAATTAGTCAGCAATTCGCGCAACTGATTGCGGAAGTAAGTAATGTATTCCGGTTTTCCATAATCAGGATGGTTACAATCCCAAGGAGAAAGATACAACCCCACTTTCATTCCATACTCATGACAAGCATCCACAAACTCACGTACCAAATCGCCTTTCCCGTTTTTCCACGGAGAATTTTTCACACTGTATTCCGTATAAGCCGACGGCCACAAACAGAACCCGTCATGATGTTTGGCGGTAAGGATCACCCCTTTCAGACCCGCTTCCTTACAAGTCCGTATCCATTGACGACAGTCCAACTTAGTCGGATTAAAGATGGCAGGGGTCTCATTGCCATACCCCCACTCCATGTCCGTATAGGTATTCACGCTAAAATGAACAAATGCCGTTGTTTCCATCTGCTGCCATTGCAACTGTACCGGTGTAGGTACAGGCAAGGTCTGTGCCTTTACCGGAAAGCATAAAACTCCCAGTATGGCACTTAATAAGAATGTTTTATTCATTGTCTTTATTTTACAAACTCTGTATCGTTATATTGGGTTTGCAATTTCTTCAGTTCCGCCTGCATATCAGCCAATACTTCACTATAAGCAGGATCATTGATTACATTGTGCATCTCGGCAGGGTCCTTTTCCAAGTCATAAAGTTCCCATACATCAATGTCATTGTAGAAGTGAATCAATTTATAACGGTCGGTACGTACTCCATAATGACGCTTCACCATGTGTTCGGCAGGGTATTCATAAAAATGATAATATAATGATTTACGCCAATCCACAGGCTTCTTCCCTTTCAATAAAGGCAACAAAGACTCGCCTTGAATATCTTCGGGTACTTTTACACCGGCCAGTTCCAGGAAAGTAGGTGCATAGTCTATATTCTGTACCATTTCGGTTATATCACCTTTCTTATCAAAACCTTTCGGCAGACGCATGATGAGCGGGGTACGCATAGATTCTTCGTACATAAAGCGTTTGTCAAACCATCCGTGCTCTCCCATATAAAATCCTTGGTCGGATGTATAGACGACTAAGGTATTATCCAGCAACCCGTTGTCTTTCAGATAATCGAGCACGCGCCCTACATTATCATCCAGTGATTTGACAGTTTTCATATAGTCGCGCATATAACGTTGGAATTTCCAGTTTGCCAAATCCTTTCCTTGCGGATTTTTCTGATAAAAATCATCAATCACAGGACTGTAAAATGCATCCCATGCAGCACGCTGTCCTTCGTCCATACGTCCGACAAACCTTTCATACAATGATTTCAAGCGTGTTTTTTTGTCAGGACGGAGCATCTTCAGATCATATATCATATCCATATCTTTCACAATACTCATCTCCTGAGCTGCGGCAGCTTCACGTCCGTTATAGTCGTCAAAGAAATTATCGGGTAAAGCAAATTCTTTATCTTCATATAAAGCCAGGTTACAGGTATCCGCCATCCAATTACGATGAATAGCCTTATGATGAATGAGCAGACAGAAAGGTTTTTCTTTATCGCGCTTATTTTCCATCCAGTCTATGGCATCATCGGTAATCAGATTAGTGATATACCCATGTTTCTGAATGGTATCATTGGCTTGTGTGATGAAATCCGGATTATAATAATCACCTTGTCCGGGAACTATTTCCCAATAAGTAAAGCCTGTCGGCAAACTTTCCAAATGCCATTTACCAATTAATACAGTCTGATAACCGGCCTTTTGCAATAGTTTCGGAAAAGTTTGCTGTGATGAATCAAATACACAGGTAGAGTTATCATAGAATTTATTTTCACAACTATGCTTACCCGTAATCATACAGGCACGACTAGGGCCACTCAATGAATTTGCTACAAAGCTGTTAGTAAACCGTACGCCGTCCCTAGCTATGCGGTCTAAATTCGGTGTTTCCATATAACGCTTATCATAGCAACTCATCATCTGAGCCGTATGATCGTCTGTCATAATGTAGACAATGTTCAAAGGTTTTTCTGTTACCGGCTCCGTACAGCCGGCCAAAGCGGATATTGCCAATAGTCCGCCATAAATCAATTTGTTTTGATATTCCATTAATGGTAATGACTTAAAGTTTAAAAATAAGTTGATCCTTTGCCGCCAAACAAAGGCACTCTCTACTTATATGGCAATCGGAAAAGAGATATTCCTAAAGAAATGAGCTGTTTTTTTATAAGGTTTAAAGCTTTTCATCACACTCTTTCATCTGGATAAATCGCATCCAATCTTCTCAAACGGAAGCCGGGGGAATCCATTGATCCGCTGATAAATGAGCGCATCACCCTTAAATCCCTTCAATGGGTCAGCAGCATCCACAAACCCCGGATCCGAACCGGTAGCCCAATTATTATACAATTCCAACCATTCGCTCTGTCCGCGCACCACATTCCCTATCTTATAAAACAAGTTTCCTTCTATCACATTGCCTTTCGGATAAGAGGTATCATTGTCCCAATATTCAGCCAGCAAAGGATAGGCCGTACTGTAAGGAGGATTTTTATAATTGACTGTCTGCAAACGCTGATCAATTATCGCACCTTTCTCTATCATGAATTTGCCCCAGCCCTGCATACGTGCATCTATATGAATGGCAACTGGAGAATCTATAAATATATTATGCCGGTAATGATTATTATGCCCCCCACCGATAAGCACCGGTAAAGACCCTGCTTTGTAATAAATATTACCATAGACTTCTGTTCCGCAAGCCCCATCATCATGATAAGTAGCCGTCACACGATGGCGCGGACTCAGTTCGTGGAAGTAACAATAACGAATCACATTTCCCTGTTCCGAAGGATCACGGCCATAATAAACAGCTCCCTGATCATCGACTTCAGAACATACATTCGTTATGTCACACAGTTCTATCACATGGTTATTTCCATGAAACAGGATCGCCATGCTGGGTGCATCATAGATGTCACATTTAGAGATACGATTGCCCACACCGTCCATCCATATTCCGGGACGATAGGATTTCTCAATCCGGTTATAATCATGTATCCGACAATTCTCCACATAATTTCCGGCAGGAGCCAATGAAGCCCTGTCTCCTCCTCCCAGGCTGATACCTCCGGCACCTACATTATAAATATGGCAATCCACAACTCCGTTTTCCGTTCCTCCTTCGCGGTTGAACAGGATGTTCTGATAAACCGTTCCCATCAAATCACCCACGACACGCGAAGCAGGGCTGCCTCCCGACTCGTGCCCTCTCTGGTTGCCAGCCTTCAACGTTCCCTTTCCGATGGATACGCCCACTCCGCCCATATTGCGTATAATGCAATTCTTAATCAAAGCACAATGGGTATTCTCCATATAGATACCGATATGCCTGCCATACTCAAAAGTGATGCCTTGCACCTTCACATCTTTGCAATGCTCAATTGCCAATAACGGCCCTTCCAATAAGGAAACACCCCAATTTTTGATCTTTCCGGCAGGCGGATATACATACATCTTCCCTCTCCCGGCATCAATCACATATTCGCCCGGCACATCCAGTTCCTCCAGCAGGTTCAAGGCAAACCATTGACGCCAAGGCGCACCTGTCATAAATCCATATACCGTATGCTGCCCCGTATGAATCATTTTATGTATTGTGTCGATGCTTTCCACACAAATCATGTCATCGGCATAACCATGCGCAAAGTATCCGCTTATCCACATATTCTCTACCGATTTCCAACTCGAAGGGCGCTCTTCCTGATATCCGAATACAGGGAAAGGAGCTTCTTTCCCTTCCTTAGCCACCCCCGATTCCTGTATTTTTCCAATCATTACCGTAGAGTCATTCGGCCAACGGGCAATTCTCAACGGTTGACCATCCGCAAAGATTTCCGTCCATGCCACCTGGCTGGGCCGTCCGAAACCTGTAGCGTGCAAGCCCACCAACTCCATCCGGCTTTTCTTGAAGTCGATTTCTCTTATCAGACTTCTGACTTGCGGTTGCAACCGGTCTAATACCGCTTGCTCCTTTATCGGTTTCAGACTATTCCTTGTAACAGACTTTCCTCCCGAAATAGTTACAGCTTCCTCTTGATAAGGATGAATGAAAACATGGTCACGGTTCACCTCCAATGTGGCGTCTATCTCATAAGTTCCCCCACGAAGTACCACCTCTACTTGCCGGCCGGCAGTTATCTCTTTCATCTTTCCAAGAGCCGCCCCGATGGTCTTCAGAGGCCGGGACAAAGTGCCGGCATTCCGGTCATCTCCTTTCGGCGACACATACAAAACACTATTTCCGTCAGCATAGCAGCCTATGGCATTGATCAATAAAAACGCCGCCAGCAGCCAATTCGTTCTTTTCATAAATTCTTTTTTATTTTATAATTTCCGTATATGTTTCCGAAGCTCAATCAACAGATCCACATCTTTCTGACGCATCTTTCCTTCCCGGTTCGGCGGAAGGTTTAAAATCAGGATATTGTCCTGAGCCGTTGCCTGTTGGTACAGCTCAACCAATTCATCTATTGACTTATATTCTTTATCAGTGGTATGATAGAACCAACGCTTGCTTAAACATACGGTTGATTCAAAAGGCATATAATACCGCCTGCCGTTGTGAGTGAACACTTTGGGATCCGGATTAGCAGGCAGAAGCGGATCGCCCAAGCGGAAGTCACTGGGAAAATAACGGATAGGATCACCCTCCTTCTGCTCCTCCGGAATAATCTTGTATGATTTCTCCGGCGCATTCGGATTATGGGGATCCGCATCCTCGCCTATCGTCCAGTTAATTCCGACCTGGCATTGCGGCTCACGGCTTTTGATGGTTCTGTATATGCCTTCTATCGGCCAGCGATAACCGGGCTTCACCCAACTTCCATCAAACCAGAACTCCACTATTTTAGTATATTTTTCCGTTATGTCCATCAGTTCGTCCAACTGCTTCAACATGTATGTGTTGTACTCCCTGTCCGACTCCACATTGTCAACATCCGCATTGGCTTTCCTGTCCCACAACGAGTAATACAGTCCCAGCTTCATGCCCTGTTTCTTACATTCCCTAGCTACGGCTTCAATCACATTCGTTTTATTTCCCGAACTCGCCACGTCATAATCAGTATATTTACTGTCCCAAAGACAAAAGCCCTCATGATGTTTTGCCACCAGAATGATATACTTCATACCGGCATCTTTCGCCGTCTTCACCCATTGACGGGCGTCAATCTCCGTAGGAGCATAAGTTTCCGCCGGGAAAGATCCGTCCGACCATTCCACATCATGGAACGTATTGATACCAAAATGAATGAACATACCATACTTGCGCTTGATCTGATCTTTCTGGTATTTTGAAGGTTTCTCAGAAGGTATCACAGTTGAAATGCCCGGTTGCGCCTGTGCAACTTCCAACGAGCACAAGAATAAAGATAACAATAACAGTTTTTTCATATTAATCTATTTTTAGAATAAGTCTTGCTTCTTATCTTTTTCATGAAAGCCTCATTCTTCTATTTTACCTAAATAAAAGCCTGGTCATTTATTCATCCGTAATGCGATTGCTTTATTAAAGTCTTCAATCACCCCGGCCGGCAAAACCGCCTTTTGTTTCCATTCATCCGATCCATACACACCGGCGGCAGCATAATCCCATGCCTTGTACCCCACCTTGCGTGCGCTACTCTTAGAACGAAAACGAAAATCATCCCGACGGGCATCCACAAAGAGCGGATCCGCTTTGACAGCGTGAGGCTCTTTCTCCTTCTTCCATTGGGTAAAGCTCTTTCCAGCGAAAGCAGGATCGTCTCCCATCCCCCAATAGAGATTGTAATCCATATCCACCTTGCCGTTCAACCAAGTCTTTCCAGCCAAAACCTCTCCCTTGTCGCATAACAAAATATTGTGTTTAAAAGTGAAAGAAAGATGCGCTTCAGGACGTGTATATTGCACCTGATAATAATGCCCAAAGGCAAAGATATTGTTTTCTATACGGTTATTGCGCCCATAGTGCTGATGAAATCCGCCGCTCTTACACCGATAGACCAGGTTCGAACTCATCTCTACATCCGACGACCCTTCATCTGTGTACAATCCCCAGCCTCCATAATCGTATGACCATACATCATGTATCACATTGTGCTTGATCTGCGTACCTTGTGTCTCACCTAATGTATAAACAGCACCCATATCGGAGAGTTCTCCCCAACCAATATGATGGATATGATTGTACTCTATCACGTTGCGCACCGCCGGATTGGTCATGGGAACGCTCTTATAGATAGGTTTGCCATACTTGTTCTTGCCCCAGTATTGGGTCTTGTCCGAATCATTGTATCCCCAGACCCAACCAACAGACACGCCGGAATAGCGTAAATCCGAAATCTCATTATGAGTGATGCGATTGTCCGCTCCCAACAGAATCGCCACGCCGACAGCCGACGGTAATTCAATGCCGGCATGGGTGATGATTGAATTATGAACCATATTGCCGTGTGACACCCTGCGCCCATCGGTCCTGTAATAAGGTTCACCTATCTTGATGCCTCCGCCGCCCATGTCGGAAAGCAGACAATGGTCTACCACATTGTTATGGCATTCACGCCTCATCCATATAGCGTATGCCCCGGTATGCTTCATCTCACAATCATAAAAGCAGATGTTTTCGGCAAAGTCTAATGAAACGGCCGCATCCGTCTCCACCGCTGCCTGCGCCGGCCTCTCGCCTGCCTGAGGCATCAGATAAGACGAATACCGGAAACTCAAACCTTCCAGGCGGATATTGCTTACCGGCGCATCGGGTTGCCCCTTGAATTCCACCCATCTTTTCAAGGCAGGGGCATAACAAACAGCCGTGGACAGATCCTCCCCTTCCTGAGGCAGGTAATATACATACCCTTCGGTACGGTCCAGATACCATTCGCCAGGTTCATCCAGTGCCGACATATAGTCGGTCATCACATATCGGCTTCCACGGGTAATCGGGTTCCAGGGCGCCATCCCCTCTCCTTTTATATAGATGTAAGCGGAATCCGGATGGAGGTACTCGGTCTGCTTCTGCGTGATGGACCATTTATGGTAAAAACGGAACTTCAAATGGCTGAAATCCTCCCTCGGATTCCGGCGAAGGGAAGCCCAGTCGGCACTTTTGAAACAAATGCGCTGTGAAGCATACTCGGCAAAACGCCCCCCTTTCACAAACGGAGTTTCGGAAGATGATTCCACCTCCAGAAAACCATGATTAGGCGTGCGGGCTAGCGTAGCACGACGGTCGTTGATATACAATTGTTCAAAGCTAAATCCGTATTGTTTCACTTGAGGGACATAGGCACGGTATAATCCATCCCGCCACCGTTCCCATCCGCCTATGCGGACCGCTCCCATGAAGCACGGTTTTTCGGCAGTAGTAGAACGGATGACCACAGGACGGTTATTGGGACGGTCAATCACAAATGGACGGTCCATCAGATAGTTGCCCGGAGCCACTAGGATAAAAAGTGTATCTGTGTCCGACACCGACAGCCTTCCCTCCACTGCCTTGTTAAGAGAATAATAGGGTCTGGACCGGGAACCATCGGCACCCATGCCATCACTACCGGTACACGACAAATACACCTTGTCCTTATCGGATGAATGATCATCAGACAACGTATTACTATAGAGTCTGCTCCCACCGAAACCGGTCAATAATAACAAAACAAAAATTATTTTTTTCATAATCGTTATACATATTTTCAAATAAGGTCTTTTATTGAATGGCAATCGTGCAGGAAATATTCCCAAACAAAGGAACCTCTTTATTGTGAAATTTCCGCATAATTTAACGAATAAAGCTCGCTTTTTTACGAAATTTCAGGAAAGGGTACCTAGCATTCCACCACCCAGTACACATTTCCTTTGGCTGTATGCACCCATTCACCCACACCGGGTCGTGGAACACCCTGCGCCCAGTTCGGCCCCCCGGTCCTCTCCGTCCCATCCGGGAAGCTATTCGAAATAAGCGGTAAAGAGATGATATTCGCTGATGCAACGCGAACGCACAAAACGCTGGATGCCCCTGCCTCAACACTCTATGCCCGTTTCGATGGCCTCCAGACTTAGTTAATTCATCCATCGCTCATCCACTTTGGCATAGCGCAGGTGGGTGCCGGGCACATCGTTTTCCAGACATGCCACTTCGATTTCCTCGGTCAGTACATTGAAACGGAAGTGGTAGCGAGCAGTGGTGAATACATTCATAAGGTGTTTTTTTAAATTTGACGAACTACAAATATACAACATAAAAAGGCGTTTGTCAAGAGGGGGCGGAACAAGATAGTGGAACTTGGCACAAGTTATGGCGAATCTTGGTACAGGATAGAGTGCATCTTGGTACAAGTTGCGATGGAACTTGATACACTGTATATACGTATGTGCAAGCATACGCTACCGTATGTGTCGGACTACACATACGGCAGTTTAGGCTTATACGTTAGTAGCGTGACCGGTCACATGTTACTAATGTTACCGGATATGTTGCTCTTGTCGTTTACTTCAAAAGAACCGGTCGTTTTTTTTAAATGTCCTTATGTTTTTGGTAAAGACCAGCACCTTTTTTAAAAAGACCGATATGTTTTAATGAAAAGGCCGGTATGTTTCATGAACCAGCCTAACTGGTTCGGCGGACAAGCCTATCATGTCTGGCAAACCAACCCAGCCGGTTCATTACACTATCCCCCCGCTATGCAGGTGGCCACATTTCTCCTTTCATCCTGTCATTTCATTTAAAACGAACTAGTTATCAACCGGTTAAAAGCAGAAAGGTCTCCCCTCATCCCCGTTTCAGCTGTAATTTCTCCTCCCTTCACACAGGAAAGATATCTTTAAAACTTCCAAATTTTTTCTACCTCTTCAGCCAATGCCTGCTGTCTATTATATTTCAAAGGGTGTTCTAACGTAAAATCATGGCTTACAAGCCAAGTAAAGACACCTTTCCAACCTCTTTTTCTGGCAGTCTTTACAATATCACGCACATCATCGGTGGTCCACACGGTATGTTCATTTCCTAACACCCTATCTGTATAGGCAGCGCTGCCGTATTTCTCATACAGCCGAGTAAAATTCAAAGCTCCATTACCTTTAATATTTTTACCTACTTTAGCTTCGGGCAACATAAATGAATAAAATCCAATACCACACAACATATTAATTTTCCGATTCTCAGTAAATTCATTCGGGTAAGCTTTTTCCCAAATTCCCATCTTCTCATACTTCATGTTGACATCCATCTGCTTGGTCTTTGGATTATATCCCAGGTATTGCATTACGTTTATATGATCTACCATTTCCTTACCTATAATTTCTTCCCATTTCATATATTTGGCTTCATGAGTATTAAGCCCTGCATTGCCGGGAAAACATTTGTCTTGATATTCTTTAGTCACAGTCGGCTGAATGGCACATACGGAAACTTTCATGCCCAAGCGTTTACATTCCTGCATTAATTCCCTGTAGCCATGTGCCTGACACATAGTTGGTGGAAACTCCCAATCAAAATCTACACCTATACAACCTAATTTCTGCGCTAAGGCGCACAATTGCCTGGCATATATTTTAGTCATTTCGGAATCCTCAACAATCACACTTAGACTTCCACCCGTAATCCACGAGTAGGCCGTCTCGCATAACCAAAGATTGATTTTCTTTTTTTTGAAATATTTTACGACTGCCTTAATCACTTCTTTAGAACAAAGCTTGTCTCTTTTGGCTTGCTCGTTGATGGGGTCATTTTTATAATCCATACCCTCATAGACAGGCGGCCATTTTTCCTTGTTCCACGAAACCAACAAGCTACCGTCTTTACCTGCCGTAAACACACCGCCAATTAATGCCACATCCGAAATACCTCTCCAATTGTATTGGTCCAAAATATCTTTTACTTCCGATGCTTCCTTATTTTCAAGTTGCAAAAAGTTTAATGCTACATAAGCCAAACTGATAAAATCTTTTTTCTTTGTCTTGGCAATTGCGGGCTGCATCAACAAAAACAGCATACCGACTATCAATAATGATGAAATTACACTTCTTTTTTTCATGAGTCACATTCTTTTAAAAAAAGGAGTTGCCGACTTTATACTCTATAGGCAACTCCTCTCGCATGATTCGTTTTTAATTATTCTTTTACATCTCCTATCTTAAGATTGTCAAAACGGTAAGCGTGTCCGCCTCCTGTATAACGGAGAGCCAAATAAACTCTAGGCTCATGAGCAAATTCCGTCTTGCTTAAATCTATTTCTACCAATGTGTTTGGCAATGAGATGCCCGGTGTTTCCGCCTTGTTGGTCAAATCCTGAACTACCGTCCAAGTAGCAGCAAAGGCATCGCCTTCGTAATCCAAGGAAGCAACCAGTTCAAAAGCGTCACCTTTTAGTGCCGGGTTTTTGTTTCCTGCCCCCCATTGGTAAGAAACTGCTTTTCGTTGCATATCTTTCATATTAAACACTGGCCAAATGGCATATCCCACGGCTTTAGGATTCGCATTCAAATCTCCATTTATCAACATTGCTTTCCGAGTATTATTGAACTGCTTGAACAGTACTGTACCTCCAGGATTTGTCTGGAAGGTCCAGCCTTCCTTTTCGTATGGTTTACCTGTGGTAGAAGCAGTTTCAAAATCATCGAAGAAAGAAGTGACGGCCGGAACCGGGTGACCTTGAGTGATACGCATACTGTACCCGTGGCTTTGGTCTTTTTTATTGACAAATACCAGTTCTGCCTCGCGATCCTCATCCCCCATATTAGGCTCTACGGTTATACCTATATTAGTTATTACTAACTGTTCCGAATCAATAAATGTTGCCGGTTCTGTTGTAATCCAATCCTCTCCGCCTGCTATATAATTAATTTGGAAATCAACGCCATAATTATATACGACATCCAATACGAATGTACTACCCTTATAGAATATCTCCTTATCTTCTTTAGGAGAAATCTCTAATGCGGGCAACTTATTGACAGGCTGTATCACTAACACAGAATCTGTCACATGCTTATCCTTAAAGAAAGCCGCCACTTTTACATAACAAGATCGTTCTTCTTCTCCACGGTTGGCGTCTGCCTCCACGGTCACTACCGCTTTGCCTCCATAATACGGCTGTTCAAAATGACACCACGAAGCATCACTCCATATTTTCCACGAAGACGATCCGTTTACTTCAATGTCAAAAGTGGCATCGGTAGAGATGTTTATTTCATGTGCCGACACTATCTCCAAATACTGGTTTGGGAAAAATTCGGACGGTATCTTGCTGTCATCCTTGCATCCCATAAGCATGGTCGATGAACAGATCAATGTTCCCGCCATGGCCATACATATATATTTTGATATTTTCATAAAGTCTGTTGTTTTTATATATCATTGATATTTCTTTTCCCTGTCAATACCCGATGGCCGATTCATTGGCTATTTTGGGCCATCCCGGATTTTGATAAATGACAGATGTTTCTGGATTGTCAATGTCTGATGCTGTCAATGTAAAATGGATAGCGGCAATCGGTTCCAGATAATTGGCAGGACACCAGTCGTAACCATCAAACAGCAAGTTCTTGGACTTATCCTGCACCTGGTAGATGCGTAAATAGGTAGTACCGCTAATTTCTTTGCTGGATACATTGGGCACTTTATTGGCTGTGCCGCTAGGTATCAGCTTACCTGCATACAGTTTCTCTATCTCGCCCCCCCAAAGGTTAAACCCTTCAATGTGATAGTTCTGTACCTTGTCAAGCGCACGCCAACGCTTCAAGTCGTGCATACGCAATCCTTCAGACATCATTTCCGTGCGGCGTTCACGACGGATATTGAATAAGGCAGGAGATACCAATTGGTTGCCCGAATGTTTGGCCCAGTCATTTTCCTTTTCAAGGTCAGTAGCGTTGATCGTTTTGTCCAAATCATCCGACACACCTGCACGACGGCGTATCTGCTTCCAATATTCAGTAGCCTTCGCATCCAGTCTGCCGTCCAGTTCATAAGCTGCTTCAATATAATTCAAGTAAGCTTCCACAGCACGGAATATGATACAGCCATAACTGTTGACACGTCCCGAATAAGTGGGATATTGTGCAGGATCGTAACTCATACATTTACGAGGAGCATACCCTGTCGGGCATCTTTCAGCAGGAGCATTCAAAATTAATGGAGTGCCAAATGATTCGTTTCCACGGATAGGTCCTTTCAATGTCAAAGAATCATCAGGCGCAGCCACGAATAATTGCAAACGACGGTCTCTTCCTTTCTTGAACTTATTCAAGGAAACGTCACCTTGATAGTCCTTAGAAACATAAATGGGAAGTCCGTCCTGCATCAAGAAAGCATCTACCATACCACGGGTATAGCCCATATTGCCACCAGCCCTTACCAAATAGATTCCGGC
Source organism: Bacteroidaceae bacterium (assembly GCA_011959205.1). Lineage (GTDB taxonomy): Bacteria > Bacteroidota > Bacteroidia > Bacteroidales > Bacteroidaceae > Phocaeicola. The sequence goes on along the minus strand of BLLV01000144.1, from coordinate 4,206 downwards.
TGAATGTCCCACGCCCAATGACACATCGTAAGCACGCCAAAACAAAACTTCGTCAATCGGATCCATATCTACGGCACAGAACATCTCATAATATGGATTCCAATTATAAGGGTCACCCTTTTCTGGATTTACCATATCGGTACTTTCCGTTAAGCGCACAGCGTCTGCCACCCGTGCGGCTGCCTCTTTGGCTTCATTCAAGAAAAATTTGATTTCAGCATCCATGTCAATGGAAAAATCTTTATTATAGTCCATTGTTGCTCCCGGCCATCCCGGACCTCCGGGCACGCGGTCTGTACCATTGTGATACTTTAACCACGTACCTTCGAACAATGCCACACGTGATTTGAACAACAAACCTGCTTTACGAGTCAGACGGTTCTTGCCATTGGGGCTATCTTCACCCATCATTTCAATGGCCTTGTCCAAGTCTTTCAAGATAAAGCGGGCTACCTCATGGCGTGGACGGCGCAGACTGTTTGCGATCAATGTCCCATGATCGTCTGGCAACACTTCTGTTATAATAGGAAAGTCTCCCAACGCTGCCAACTTGTTAAAATAATTATAAGCACGAATAAAGTACATTTCACCTATGTAATGACGGATGTTCTCCACACTACCATTAATAGTACCCGCTTCGTATTTAGGAAGCACACGATTGAAAAAATAATTACACTTGCGAATACCGTCAAAGTTCCATGCACCATCTTTGGCTGCCACACGTTTTTCGCCGGGCACCCAAGTTCCGGTACTTCCTTCACTGGCAGCTTGGTTGTCTGTTCCGTTGTCATTGGCAATCACACCGATAGAGAATTTGGTAGGGTCATTGGTAGGGAAACCATAGCAGCCTAAAGAATAGGCGGCCAGATCGGCTTCATTCGCAAAATAGATTTCAGGTGTAATCTTATCCAGAGGCTCTCTATCTAAAAAATCGTTGCAAGACGAGAGAAGAAGCATTCCTACCCCAAGAACTGCTGTTCCTAATTTTGAATATATTTTCATAAGGTTTTTATCTGATTTACATATTAATATTTACGCCGCAAGAAATAACTTTAGACAAGGGATAAGTTTTACCCGCTCCCCAATCATTCATACTGCCCAAGCCTTCAGGGTCATACATGCTAGCAATTTTACTGCCAGTCCAAAGATTGTCACCCGAAATGTAAATGCGACACTTGTTCAATCCCACCTTTCGTGTCCATGCTTTAGGGAAGGTATATCCAATCTGAATGTTTTTCAAACGGATATAAGCGGCATTTTGCAAATAGCGTGTCTGAGCTTGTTGGTTTTTCAATGTAGAAAGGTCGGGACGTGGATAATAGGCATCCAAGTTTGCACCCATCTCATGTTCCTCAGGACGGAAATAATCCCAATGTTCTTCCAAACCTACACTTTGATAAAGATTATTCACAGCTCCCCAGAACATTGCACCTTTTTCTCCAGAAGGTGCCATAAAGTCACGTTTGCCCACTCCTTGGAAGAAAGCTGAAATATCAAATCCTCTATAAGAAGCATCCAATATCAAGCCAAAGTTATATCTTGGTGTAGAGTTACCAATAATTGTCCGGTCGCCGTGGTCGTTCAATGTACCTTGTCCACCACTGATTTGTCCATCATGATTCAAGTCTGCATACATGATATCTCCTGCTCCCCATTTTGAACCCAATTTGTTTTGTCCGCCATTAGGCAATGAAGCCAAATGTTGTTGCATTTCTTCATCGTTTTTAGCAATACCAATGGTAGTGTATCCCCAAATAACTCCACTCTTCTTTCCTGCATACCAATCGCCGATGGCATTGGTTGTATTAGGATAGCGGGTCACTTTGGCCTGCGCATCCGACAAGTTGAATTTGACACCATACCCCACTTCACCAATTCTATCTCTCCACTGGATATCAAAGTCAAAACCTACAGATTCCATATCGGCGTTATTCACCTTGGGTACTGCAATACCCAATATAGCCGGAAGCTGGGGAGCCGGCCCTACCATATCCAAGGTCTTGCGTTTGAAATACTCGATAGTACCGGTCAGTCTGTTAGAGAACAAACCGAAATCAAAGCCAATGTTAAAGCTGCGGATACGCTCCCAGGTCAAAGCAGTACTAACTAATGCCGGAATGCCAGCAGTATTGGTCAAAGCTCCATCGAGCAACCATTGGCCTTTTCCGATAGTCAAAGGCATTGTTTCATAAAAAGGATACAACGAAGAAGTGTTCTGGTTTCCCAATTCACCCCAAGAGGCTTTGAACTTCAACATATTCGCCCATTCTCTTAATGGTTCCCAAAACTTTTCTTTTGCCACATTCCATCCCAAAGAGAAAGAAGGAAAGAAATTCCAACGTTGGCTGCGGAGAAAACGGGAGGTTCCATCGTAGCGGCCGTTCAACTCTACCATATAGCGTTCCTTATAGTTGTAGTTGATACGCCCAAAAAAACCGGCAGTAGCCCAATCCGAATAACCGCCCGAAGCAATGTCGGCCAATGTAGCCGTATTCAGAGTCGGCACTTCACTGGAAATAACACCATCGCGCTGGCCGCTCAACGTACTGGCATTATTTACTTCCGCATTAAAACCTGCCATTACTTTAAAGAAGTGGTCGCCCAATAGTTTAGAATAGTCACTATAAAAATTCATGGTATAGAATTCCGTTTTGTTACCCACCTCGGTCACACGCGACTGTCCGGCAATCAATTTGTTATTTGAAGCTATTTGGTAAGGTTCTCCCAAACCATTATGGGCTTGCAGAGCTTCAATATCCGTATGCTGAAAGTTGGTATTGATACGCGCATTGCCTTCCAAATGAATGCTCCATCCCTTCAAAGGGGTGATATTGACAGACAATTGCTGGACAACCTGATTGATTTTCTCCTTATGACGTCCTCCGTCCTGCAAATGAATAATCTGGCTGTTTTCGGTAGGATAACCATTAGGGTCAATAGCTGGCGCATTAGGCCATTTTCTCAGTATCTCATGGAAAAACAATCCTGTCAGATATGAAGGAGAGTCATAGTCTGTCTTGAACCATTTTGTGTTATAAGTGAAATTGATATACTTATTGATATGGGCTGTAATCTTGCTATTCATCGTATAACGCTTGTAGTTGTCATCGGCGTAGCGAAGCAAACCCTCTTGGTCCATAAAGTTACCTGACACATAATAACTCAGCTTATCCGTACCGCCACTTACAGATACGCTGTGTTCTTGTGACAAAGCCCAATCCTTGTAGTGCAGTTTGTAAAAGTCGGTATTGGCATTAGCTTCATTTATTTTAAATGATCCTTCCTTGTTCACCGGAACTATCAGCCCCACTTCTCCTCTCCGGCGGGCAGCCAAATTATCTATTACCTCTTGCCCGAAAACCACATCTTGTCCGGCATTGGTTCTAGCATCATTCAAGAAGTGCACAAACTCCCAAGAATCCATTTTCTCAGGCTGATTCAGCGGACTGTTCCAACGGAAATTATTAGAATAACTTACAGTTGCCTTGCCCGATTTACCTTTTTTTGTAGTAATCAAAATAACCCCGAACGGAGCACGTGATCCATATACAGAAGCCGATGCAGCGTCTTTCAACACAGATATGCTTTCGATATCCTGAGGATTCAAAATATTCATATTGCCTTCCACGCCATCAATCAACACCAATGGAGACGCAGTAGAGCCAGAACCAATAGTACCAGCTCCACGAATGGATATAGAAGGTGTACTGTTCAGCATACCTCCATTAGCACCCACAGACACGTTCATGCCCGGAACAACACCTTGTAACGCCTGTGTCACGTTCTGTACGGGACGAGCCTCGAATGCCTTTTCACTAACTTGGCTCACAGAACCAGTAAGATTTATTTTTTTCTGTGTTCCATAAGCAACCACTACCACCTCATCCAAAACCTCTGTGTCTTCTTTCAGAACTATCTTCACCGGAGTTCCTTCCTTTGCCTTCATTACCGTCTTGCGATAGCCAACAAATGAAATTTCCAAAAGTACCTCCTTGGATGAAACGGCCAGTGTGAAATTTCCATCCAAATCGGTAACTGTTCCATTAGTGGCTCCCTTCTCAACAATGGAAGCTCCAATAACCCCTTCACCGGTTTCATCAACTATTTTTCCGGTTACTTTAAAAGTAGCCTGCTGCGCAGTCTGTACATTGTCAGTCTGTGTAGTCAAGACAATCTTCTTATCCAAAACAGAATATTTCACATTTG
>BLLV01000143.1 GCA_011959205.1 Bacteroidaceae bacterium | reverse complement strand
CAAGGATAATTCACTTTCGTTTATTAACATAACATACCTACAGGGTTTTCGGACTGACCCGTTAAAAACAGAATGGAACCACCTAAAAATCATTGGTATTTTCTCTTCTCAATACTTCTTTGGCAAGTTACCAGCAAGTTAAATTCTTGTTATGTAGTTATTTTTTGCGACGATATTTTTGGTTTGGGTCATTGGGCTTTTCGGGAATCGTACGTTCAAGAACACCGAGTTCTATTAAGGAAGTAATATACCTCTGCCGGTTTTTAGATTGATTGGAAATTTTCAACCTATCCATAATTTCCTGCGCAGTCCTCGGTACGGAACAAAAGTTCCTAATATCCTTTTCTTTCTTTGTCAGTTTACGAGTAACCAAGTTCATGCGAGCTTGGTTACTTTTTTCACCAGCTTGGTTACTTTCACGAGGCATGGTAATTACGAACTCGTTGGCGGCGTGAGTGATTTCTTTGTCTTCTACACCGTTGAGGAAAACGGCATTTGGATTGTATTCAAGCGCACGGCGCACCCCACTTCCTGCTCCGGTATAGGGCAACAAGTAGTTTGCATTCGTGAACAAAAACATATTTCGAGGCATTGATGTACCATTCTTAACATCCTCAATAGTTAATCCATTTGGTAAAGTTCCCGGACTGTGAATCTCTACACGATTTCAAATATGAAAATACGAATCGGAGACTTAATATTCAGCGATCGGTGTACAAGTGCATTAACGACATACTCGGTAAGACTTTCGTAAGGTATCTCCAGTTCACCAATAGAATTGAATTCCTTTTCGACCTGAACCTTACGCAGATTGCGAGTAAAAAAATTCATAATGACACGGAATTGATGGAGCAAGTTACCCTCAATTTCCATATCATGCATTTTATCACGAAATTGTGTACCACCAACAGAATTACCGATATAGCTGATACATTTTGCTGTCATAACAGGTAGTCAACGCTGCGTATATTTGCCGAATAGCAGCATTGCCGCAACATTAATTTTGCCATCCGGACGAATGAAACGCAAATTTCTGAGCAATTTTTCGATGGTCGCTCCTTTTATAATGGTTCCAGCCATTGCATCAAGCGAATAATCTTTCATATTCAACTCATCAATGTTTTTCCCTTTAAATACCGGTGCAAAACGATTCATGAGATAAAGTTTGATGGTATTTGCATCAAGATCGTCAATGGTGGCATCAGGTACAGCAGCCTCATCTGGTGCAAAACTACCGCATTCACTCATCATCTCGGCAAGTTCTGAATTGTCGAACACTTTACGTTTGTCCGCTCCGTTCTTCACCCATATAATCCCCTTGTTGTCATGATATGGCTTGTTCGTAAGCTCCCGATAAAGTACTGTTTATAATATTCTTTTCATTAGAGTATTGTTAGATTTCTTTGGAGTTTCTCAGTTTCCAGTAATTGGGTAATAACTCTTTTAGGTCTTTTCCCTTATCCCTTGTGTAATATGGCAACCAGGCAATTATATCGGTAAGCCATTCTCCGGGGTTAACTTGAGATGCTTTGCATGATGCCAATAATGAACAGATGACAGCAGTGTTTTCCGCCGCCTTATGATTTCCACAAAACAAGAAGTTTTTTCTCGATAAAGCTATTGGGCGGATTGCATTTTCAGCCAGATTATTATCAATTTTGAGCCTGCCGTCTTTGAGGTAATTTCTCATGCGTGGCCAGAGGGTATAGGCATAGGCTATGGCTTGTCCCATCCGGCTTTTAGGAAGCACTTTCGGATAGGTTGTTTCCATCCATTGTTCCAGCTCGTCAAGAATAGGAAGAGCCTGTTCCTGCCTTTTTGACATTCGCATTTCAGGGGATATTCCCTGTATGTCGGCCGCCTGCTCTATCCGGTAAAGTTCCTGTATTTTGGCCAGAACGTATTCAGCCTGAGACTTATTTTCCTCTTTGGCGGTCTCATAATGACGCCTGATATGGGCAAGGCAACCCACAAGGCACCCCCCTTCCTTACCTTCAAAGACGTTGTAGGCCGCATAACCGTCACTTTGAAGATATCCTTTAAATGGTTCCAATAAGTTCCGTGCCGTTTCCTGTGAACGGGAACCGTCATCATAATGAAAGAACACTAATCCGGTAGTTGCGGCCCTGACCATCCACAGGTATTCCCTGACAGCTTTGTGGCTTTGCTTGTTGATGACAGGCAATGTGGTTTCATCCACCTGGATGTAATTGACAGCCAATACCTGCATCTTGAGTTCATCATACAAAGGTTTTAGCAGCTCACAGGCGGGTTTGAACCAGCCATGAAGCGTGTTTTCCGGGATTTTCAAACCTAAGTGATGGAACTCCCATATCTGACGGTAGAATGGAACGTGATACTCATACTTTTGCAGGAGAATTTCTGCCAACAGACTGGCACCCGGGAGTTCCTTATAAATAGGCAATAGTGGAAGATCGGCTATTACGATACCGCCCTGATGTTTCCGGGGTAAAGCGGTATTGTCTTTCAATCCATATTTGGGACGTATGATTTCCTTTACATATAATTTGCCCGGCTCAAACTCAAGTGTACGCGTACGTTCCTCGCCAATCCGTTTATACTTTGTAAGATCCAGGTCTTGCGGTTCTATGACAACTTCCACAACCGGAAGTCCTTCCTGCAGTTTATGGTTCTGCCGTTCTTTCTTTTTAGTAACCATAGGTGTTGTAGTTTGTCCGACTACAGTTTCTTCCAAAGGTTCCGGTTCTAAGGATTGGGCCGGCTGTTCAAACAGGGATAGCTGATTTGGGTCCAGACGGGATAACTTTTAAAGAGCTGAACTTTAGAGATGGTGATTATTGTTTAGATTATAATCATTAACAACATACTCTACTAAAGTGGAAGGAGCAGCATTTGAGGAAACTCTTATGCTGTTTTTCTTTTTATAAAGCTACTACAATTCTAAGGAATGCTTCTATATATAACCCCATTCGCAAGAATGTTGCAGCAGTTTATAATAAACAAAACTTTATATAATCTTCTATTTCTTGAGCAGTTACAGCATAAATCGGTGCAAGTTGCTCAAAATGGGAATCTCTTGTAAAACGAGAGCCGTTGGTGAGTATAGCCAACAGATTCTTGGATTTCAATTTATGTCCAGAGTAGGTAAGGGCTAAAGATACCAAATCGTTGATAGGTACACCAGACTTTAAGATGGAATAAATATCATAATAATCGCGAAAGTTACTCTGCGTAGCATCACCTCCATCTTCATAGCTCCAATAGACTTTACATCTGCCAATCTGGGATTATTCAGATATTCCCATGGTCTATATCTAAAATGTCCTTATGCTGAATATCACCTATTGCAGCGAGTCCTTTCTCTATCTGATACCATGCCACTTCCATTTTCTCTGTTTTAGAGGTACGCCATTTCATAAAGTCCAAGTCCTCACTTTGTCGAGTTCCCATTTGCAATGACAAAGCTGTGCCACCTACCCAAAGATAGGGTTTGATACAGTCCAACTTAGAGACAGCTTCAAAAACTTGCAGCGTGTGTGGAGCTAAACCTTTCATGCAAACATTTTATTAAGGTGGCGGGTAGCCATAGACTTTATATAAGCATCTGGCTTCTTTGCCTTGAAATAATACCATGCAAAGAAACGATTCAACGTGTAGAGATATTCCACTTGGGGAACAAGACAATTCAGCCACACCTGCTTGATTTTCTTGAAAGGATAAATTAGAAACAGTTGGTTTATTTCTTCCAAGTCAAGATGTAACAAGGTTTTCTCAATCAGCATATCATCTGGAATATCCTTGATTGAGTTTTCATTGTACGACCAAAAGCAGTGTTCTTGCTTCAGTTTCGCCAATAGTTCTTGTTTTACCACATCTCTTGACATAACTCCCTGTTTTAGAATAACACAAAATTAGTGATTATTCTTGTTCAAAGCAAATCACAATGGAGAATGTTTCATTGTGAATAAGATTTTTAGTAAATTTGCATAGTAAGTTCAGTGTTGACCTATTGTTGACCTCAGAACTTATACAGAGATAATTAACGTGTTGATAACGAGGTAGCTCAGTTGGTTAGAGCAATAGCCAAGAAGGAAAAGTCCATGGAGGTCTTATCCTTTCCAAAATGGCGGAAACGTTATTTGCCTGTATCCCTTTATTCATTGGCAATCCGAACATAATGGGGCATGTATAGTTTTCCGTTTTCAAAATTGACCTAAGTTCCTTTATTTGTCAGACTTTGATAATGAAGTGCCCCAAAAGTGACGAAGAACCAAATTCTATGAAGAGAAAATATTGAATAGCACTATAATTATATTGAACTGACGTTAGGCTAGAATGTCAAGTCAAAACGTCCTTCTGTTATTCTTCCTCCTTCAAAAGTTCCGCTGATTATTCTGTTGTTCAAATCAAAGCGGGTAATATTGACAATGCCATCTTCCAGTTTCTCTTCTTGCTTGTTGTTGTCTTTGAATACAGCGTCGGTATAGAGGGTCTGATCATTACCTGTCTTTTCAAGAGCACTGTAAATCGTGATATTTTTTTCTTTCGGATCAATGATATTGAAAGAAATAGACGCATTGGCATCTACCCGGACATATATATTGACTGTCGCTTTTTCGTCTTCATTATAAGCAGGATGGTAAGATGCTTTATGATCCGGGCCATAGCGTTGTCCCGTATATACCCAGCCGTCTATCAGACAGCCAAAAGTATTGGCACCTATTTGAGTGGCGGGAGGCATGAGGGTAGGATCTGCTGAAAAATCTTCTCCATCACAAGAACTGCATAATGCGAGTGTTAATACTATTGTAATAAGATATTTAATCATGGCCTGTATCTTTTAAAAGTGATAATTAATGCCTGCAGAGAAAGATAATTGGGAAATATCATCCGAACCGTTCATCGGATAATGTGGCTGCACTGTCCATTCTTTATGATGATAGCGGACGGAATATTCACCGGAATATGCCAGAATATAGTTTATTTTTGCGCTGATTCCCCAATGGGAGGAGAGATGGTATTCTCCGCCTGCGCCAAAGTTTGCCGCCCATTTGTTCATGGATACTTTCCGGGGTTTGTCATATACCGTACTGTTATCTTTATATAACTGATATCCGGTTCCGGTAGTAAAATGCAGGCTGAATGGCTGTTTCAGCCAATGCAGGGAGAACTGTGGGGCGAAATAGTGTGTTTGAATCTTGTCTGTGCTGTTTGGCGTATCGCCTGTATATCGGTTGCCTTGATAAAGTACTCCGAAACCGGCTCTTATAGCAGGCCTGTTTCCTACCAGGTAAGTGTAACTTCCTGACCAGCCTACCCCGTTGCGTAAGCTTGAAGAGCATCCTGCTGTTCCTATCAGTTTGCCGGTATAGAGAGCAAGGCCTGTTTGAAAGGATAGAATGGATCGTTTGCTTGTGCCGGATTGTGCATACAGCGATGCTGAACACAGCAACATGGCCGCTACAAAAAAAGATTGTTTGCATTTCATGATAATTGCGTTTTGTCTAGTTAAGTATTGTGGTTACAAAAATAATAAATTATTGAAAATAGTAGTATAAATAGTTTGTTTATTTTAGATTGAACTTGAAAAATGTGATAGATTGACGTTCTTCCGGCATTTCTTGTACTATTGAATATTATTTAAATATGGATATTGAATCGTGAATGAAGGTTATTATTTGAATATTTTCCCAAGGAAATTTGTTGTAAAAGAAAGTATGAAATATATTTGGAAAAAGTTTCCCAAGGAAATAATTAATCAAGATAGCATAAAAAAGAATTTATAAAAAGGTATGGATGGACAATTTTTAGAAAAACAATGGAAAAATTGCTTCTCGGTTCATTTGTGCCGGAGCGTAAAGAAATAAAGAAGGAGGAATAAGTATGAATAAAACGATTTTATTTTTTTTAGCCCTTGTGCTGGCTACTACTACAGCTTGCGGCAGAGGAAACAGTAGTAATAACCCTGTAAAAGAAGAAACTATGGCAACAGAAGGAAATGGAAAGGTCATACATCTGACCAAAGCTGAATTTTTGGCGAAAGTATATAATTTCGAGAAAAACCCGGAAGAGTGGAAATATGAAGGTGACAAGCCGGCTATTGTGGATTTCTATGCTGATTGGTGTGGCCCTTGCAAAATGGTAGCTCCTATTTTGGACGAATTGGCAAAAGAATACGATGGCCGGATTGTAATTTATAAGGTGGATACGGAGAAAGAACAGGAGCTGGCAGGCGCGTTTGGCATACGGAGTATTCCGTCCATTCTTTTCATCCCCATGGAAGGAATGCCGGAGATGGCACAGGGAGCTATGCCCAAAGCATCTTTTAAAAAGGCTATTGATGAGCTTTTATTGAAAAAATAAGTACTTTTGTGCAATAGCATCAACAAGAAAGAGCAATATGGAAACTTTATGTAAAATAAGAGATCTCTATCGCGCTATTGCAGAGTTTGAAACACGTTTTGAAAAGGCGCACCATCTTTGTCTGAATGAAGGAATGTTGCTGTGCTGTCTCTCCAGAAAGAGACGCCTCTCCTCGGGAGAGATAGCAGAGCAATTGGGGCTTTCTAATTCGAATACTTCTAAAGTTATCAGGTCTGTGGAGGATAAAGGTTATATAGAGCGTAATTTGGGGGATTGTGACAAACGCCAGATGTATTTCTCGCTTACGGCGGAAGGAAAGAAAATACTGAAGGAGATGGAATGCTGTAACATTGAAATTCCTGAGTTGTTGAAGTCCGTATTATGATAGAAAGAAAGATACTGTTGTAGATGAAGGCTGTTTTTATTTTTATATCCTTGCTGATAATGCTCTGTCCCGCTTTCCCGCAAAGCAGGATGGAGCATTATCTTGATTCGTTGGGGTTGGTGAATGTAGGCAAGATGGACAAGACCTTGAAAATAGATTTGATGTACACCCGTGCCGACAATTTTACCGGAAAAGTCCTTTATGAGGATTTGCAGGAAGCCTATCTTCATCCCGAGGCTGCCAAAGCCTTGTTGCAAGCGCAAAAGCGGTTGAAAGAGTTGTATCCCGGTTATTCTCTGATTATTTATGATGCCGCCCGTCCCATGTCCGTGCAGCAGAAAATGTGGAATGTGGTAAAAGGTACTCCCCAAAATATATATGTATCCAATCCGGCCCGGGGAGGAGGGTTGCATAATTATGGTTTGGCGGTGGATGTGAGTATTGCAGATGAAAAAGGAAATCCTTTGCCTATGGGGACCAAGGTGGATCATTTGGGCAAGGAAGCACACATAGATACCGAGCCGGCAATGGTACAGCAGGGAATCATGACAGCACAGGAACGGAAAAACCGCTTGTTGCTGCGTCGGGTCATGACGGATGCGGGTTATAAACCTTTGCGTAGTGAATGGTGGCATTTCAACTACCGCAGTCGTGAAGAGGCAAAACGGAACTATAAAGTAATTAGATAAAGGATGGAAATATCAGCAAAAACACTCCGTTTCATCGAAGAACACAGGGAGGACGATACGCGTACACTTGCTTTGCAAAGTAAGAAATATCCCGATGTGGACATGGCGGCAGCTGTCACACAAATTGCCGGACGGCAGGTGGCGGCCCGCAAGATACCTTCATGGTATCCGGTTTCCGCATTATGGTATCCCCCTCATTTGTCTATGGAACAATGTTCTTCCGAAGCAACTGCTTTATATAAGGCTTCTTTGTTGGAAGGAGATACTTTTGCCGATTTAACCGGAGGTTTCGGTATTGATTGCAGTTTTATCTCCCGGAATTTCAAGCAGGCTGATTATGTGGAAAGGCAGGCAGGACTTTGTGAGCTGGCTTTGCATAATTTCCCTTTGTTGGGGTTGGGACACATTCGGATACATAACCGGGACGGGGTATCCTATTTGCAGGAAATGCTTCCGGTAGATTGCTTGTTTTTAGACCCTGCCAGAAGAGACGGACACGGTGGCAAGACGGTTGCCATCTCTGATTGCGAGCCGGATGTTACTGTTTTGGAGCCTTTGCTGGTTGATAAGGCAAAGAAAGTGATGGTGAAATTATCGCCTATGCTGGACATGTCATTGGCATTGAACGAGCTGAAAACAGTTCGTGCGGTACACATTGTCGCTGTGAATAACGAGTGCAAGGAGTTATTGCTGATATTGCAAAAAGAACCCGTTTCATCGGAGGTAAGCATCCATTGCGAGCATATTGCAGGCAACGGGGAGAGCCAGCATTACACCTTTACCTTGAAGCAGGAAAAAACGTCGCCCTGTCCCTTGGCCGATGAGGTCGGTACTTATTTGTATGAACCGAATGCCGCTATACTGAAAGCCGGTGCTTTTCGTTCTCTCACACAAACCTATCCTGTGGCGAAACTTCATCTCAGCAGCCATTTATATACCTCTGCTTCTTTGGTTCCGGATTTTCCAGGACGCCGTTTCCGGGTTGAGGCCGTATCGGGTTTTGGAAAAAAGGAACTGAAAGCGTTCTTAATGGATATGGACAAGGCGAATATTACGATCCGCAACTTTCCATTATCGGTTGCGGAACTTCGCAAACGTTTGAAACTGAAAGAGGGAGGAGATGATTATATCTTTGCCACTACCTTGTCCGGCGGGCAGAAAGTCTTGATTAGAGGGAAGAAGTGTTAGTTTATAATCCGTATGCTGTTGTCTTTGGAAAGTTTATAGCGTAATGGACAAATACATACGAGTCGCATGAATGGAAGAATTTGTTATCTTTTTGGGGTGATAAGCGGTTAGTGATTAATAGGCTGCGTTATCATGCCGCAGGTATTAACCGCTAATCACTAACCGCTAATTACTAGTTCGCCATTTTGGCCTTGAAAGCCAGCGCATACATACGCATCTGCTTTACCATTGCCAGCAAGCCATTGCTACGGGTGGGCGACAGATGTTCTTTCAGGCCTATCTTTTCTATAAAGTATAAATCACTGCTTAATATTTCATCCGGAGTATGTCCGCTGACTACTTTAATGAGCAGGGCAATGATACCTTTTACAATCAAGGCGTCACTTTCCGCCTGGAACACCACTTTGCCGTCTTCCATATCGGCTTGCAGCCATACGCGGCTCTGGCAACCGTCTATCAGGTTTTGTTCTGTTTTATATTCGGGGGCGAGTGGTTCCTGCTCGTTACCCAAGTCTATGAGCAGTTGATACTTGTCCATCCAGTCATCAAAATCACTGAACTCTTCTATCACTTCGTTCTGAAGTTCGTTTATTGTTTTCATTGTTTTATCATTTATTTCTCATTATAAATCACATCCATCACCGTCTGTCCTACCGCTTTCAGCGTGTTACGGTCAATGTTTTCCATCGTATCGTTTACCGTATGCCAGAAAGAGCCGAAAGAACTTTGCGGATTGTCGGCATCATAGTTAATGATGTCCACACACGGGATACGCGCCAACTTGTTGACATAGATATGGTCGTCCACCGTCTCACCGCCGTCTTCTTTTACAAAATAGTTGCCATATCCCAGCTCATGTGCCTTTTTCCAGATTTTCTTCATCTCGGAACGGGCGGTGCGGGCCGAGTAACCTTCATAATAGAACGCGGCATCTTTTCCTCCTACCATATCCAGCAAGATTCCATAGCGTGCATTATAGTTCTGGACATGTGGGGTACGTGCCCAATATTGTGATCCGAGACACCAAGTGTCCTGTTTGTACCTGCCTTCATAAAATTCGGGAATTCCATAATCCTCCGAATCGAAAAATACGATATCTATGCCCAGGGCAGGTTGTTCCTTCTGTATCTGACGGGCGATTTCCAGCAGCACCCCCACACCGCTGGCACCATCATTCACTCCCAGTATAGGAGTATGGTGATTCTTCGGATCGGGGTCACTGTCGGCGTATGGGCGGCTGTCCCAGTGGGCGCAAAGCAGGATACGTTTTTTGCTTTCGGGCTTGTAGGCACCGATAATGTTGCGTGATTTCAGTATCGTACCGTCGTATGCTATCAGATCGGCATATTGATTGTACACCTTGGCGCCGAATTTTTCCAATTGTCCTGCCAGATATTCCCCACATTCTTTGTGCGCCTGTGTATTGGGGACACGGGGACCGAAATCGGCTTGTACCTGAATGTACTGATAGGCGCTGTCCGCATCGAATTCGGGAGCTTTGATCACTTCTTTGTCTACGATTTCTGTCTGGTCATTTCTGCTTTTACTGTTTCCGCAGGCTACAGCCGTCAATACAAGCAGCAAGACCGGGATTACTAAAACGTTTTTTATCTTCATACTTATTCCTTGTTATTTAAGTACATATTGTGCATTGTCCTTATCAGGGATAGAGAGGCTGCGCCGCAAAGTTACGTTATTTTCTTTGTACTTCTTCCATAACGCGCAGGAAGTTTCCTCCCCAGATCAGGCGGATACTTTCTTCGCTATATCTTTCTAACAGCAGCCGGCGTGTAAAGTTTATCAATTCTGATGCCGAAGCGCAGCCTGTTATGCCGCCGTCACCGTCAAAATCGGTTCCTATCCCTACATGCTCTATGCCCATGACATTTACCATGTGGTTCAGATGCTCGACGGCATCCTTGATGGTCGCTTCTCCATCCTTACGAAGGAATCCGCCATACATACATACCTGTGCCACACCCCCTTTGGCTGCCAATGCTTTCAATTGGTCATCCGTCAGGTTGCGCGGATGGTCGCAAAGGGCACGGGCCGAAGAGTGAGAGGCTACGATCGGTTTGCCGCTGATTGCCAGTGCATCATAGAAACTTTTCTCTCCGGCATGAGAAATATCTACCATTATTCCCACACGGTTCATTTCTTTTATCACTTGTTCGCCGAATGTGCTTACACCCAGCCCTTCCTCGTTATAACGGGCGGAGCCGCAGATATCATTATTCCCATTGTGGCAAAGTGTCATGTACACCACGCCACGATGTCGGAAACGTTCTACATTCGTGATATCCTTGCCAATGGCATATCCGTTTTCAATGCCCAGCATGACAGCCTTTTTTCCTGCTTTTTTCAAACGGTACAGATCAGCGGGAGTATATGCTATATCTATGGCTGTGCAGTTTTGGGCAACCATCTCCTCTATTTCGTTCAGGATGCGGTCTGCTTTGGCGGTAGCCGCCAGCAAGGCTTCGTCGGTACGTTCCAATTGCTTCAGGTAAGCCACCATAATGGTTGCGTCCAGCTGTCCTTCCGTCATCTTATGCAGGTCTACCAGGATTTTCTTGTCACGGGTGGCAAAATTTATTCCTTGGTCAAAAAACATGGGAGTGTCGCAATGTGAATCCAGCGTTACCATGCGGCTATGCAATCTTTTAGCCTCTCTGAAAGAAGTGGATTCCTGTATAAGCCAGTGGAATACCGGCATCATACAGGGGTTGTTTTCCAGAATGAAACATTCCGGATGCCATTGTACTCCCATCATGGACTTACATTCGGCGGACTCCATCGCTTCAATGACCCCGTCGGATGAACGGGCGGTAACCTTGAAACCCGGCGCAACCTCCTTTACAGCCTGATGATGAAAGGAGTTGACCGGCAATATTTCTGTTTCAAACAATTTATAAAGTAAGGAATCTTTCTCTATCCGGACCGTATGCGAGGCATATCCCCGTCCCAAATCCTGATCGTGTTTGATCCGTTTCCCTTCCATCTGCACGTGGATATCCTGATACAGGCTGCCTCCAAAAGCGGCGTTCATCACCTGTATGCCGCGACATATTCCCAGAATCGGCATCTGCCGGTCGGCGGCCAGTTTGGCAAGCAATAACTCCTGACGATCCCTCCGGGGATTTATGCTGTGTAATTCCTTTACCGGATCTTCTCCAAGGAACAAAGGGTTGATGTCCGCACCGCCGGTCAGCAGCAAGCCGTCCAATGCATTCAATGAGTTTATCAAACTGTTAGTGTCGTCAATAGGAGGAATAATGAAAGGAATACCTCCCGCTTTCAGAATGGAAGTGAAATATCCTTCCAGCAAAGTACAGGCGCCTTCCTGGAAGTTTCCGGTAAGCCCTATGACGGGAGCGTCCTTGTGGCAGGGAAAGGTGCGGTGTATGGCATCGTACTCGGCTGAAATGTCAAATGTTTGAAACGTTTTCATAAGTTAAATTATTCATAGAAACTAAGCAAAGATAGGGATAAATTCAGATTTATTTTTCATATTTGCTAAAAATCTAATGACCATGGAACCTATACAGGACTTCGCCGGCTTGCTAAGCCGTTTGCGTTCGTTGAAAGAACGGAAACGTGTGGTGGTTGTTTGCCCCAATGACCCTCATACCGAATACGTTATAACCCGCAGTTTGCACGAAGGATTCGCCGATTTCTTATTGGTGGCGGATACGCCCCATTTGTTGAATTCGGAATATATCCGCCTTCAATATCCGGACCATGTGAAAGTATATGAGGCGACGAGTCCCGATAAAGCGGCTCAGGAAGCTGTTTCGCTGATACGTGAGGGACATGCCGACGTGTTGATGAAAGGGATTATCAATACGGACAATCTGTTGCGGGCCGTGCTTAATAAGGAACATGGTATCCTGCCGAAAGGGAATGTGTTGAGCCATATCACGGTGGCACAGGTTCCGATGTACAAGAAGTTGCTGTTCTTCTCGGATGCGGCGGTCATTCCCCGTCCCACCTTGGAACAATTCGAGGCGATGTTGCGGTATGATCTGGAGGTATGCCGCCGCATGGGGATAGAAGCTCCTCGCGTAGCCTTGATTCATTGTACGGAAAAAGTGAACGAGAAATTCCCTCATACACTGGATTATGTGACTTTAAAGGAACGTGCCGCTGCCGGTGCTTATGGAAACATGTACTTGGACGGGCCCATGGATGTGAAGACGGCATGTGATGCGCATAGCGGTGAGGTGAAAGGAATCAGCTCGCCGGTGGTGGGACACGCCGATTTGTTGATCTTCCCCAATATTGAGTCTGGAAATACGTTTTATAAAACAGTGTCCTTGTTTGGTGACGCCAACATGGCCGGTATGTTGCGCGGCACGGCTTCCCCCGTAGTGGTTCCGTCGCGTGCTGATTCCGGAAATTCGAAATATTACAGTTTGGCATTGGCCTGCGTGGCCGGATAAATAATGTGGCAATTTGTACCTTGATAAATTATTGAACCTATGAAGATATTTGTGATTAATCCGGGCTCCACCTCTACCAAAATAGCCCTTTTCATTGATGAAAAGCCGGTATGGGTGGCAGGTGCCCATCATACAGCGGATGACTTGTCGGAGTTTCATCATGTCAACGAACAGTATGAGTACCGTAAGGAATTTATATTGCGGTTGCTTGCCGAGGCGGATATTCCGTTGGATTTTGATGCCGTCATAGCCCGTGGCGGCTTGCTGAAACCTACTCCCGGCGGGGTCTATGCCATAAACGAACAGATGAGGCATGATTTGCTGAACGCCCGTATGGAACATGCTTGTAACCTGGGTGCGTTGATTGCCGATGAAATCGCCCGGGAATGTCATTGTCCCGCCTACATTGCCGATCCCGAGGTGGTGGATGAATTGCAGCCGGCCGCCCGTTTGACAGGGATTCCGGAGATAGAGCGTATTTCCATCTTCCATGCCTTGAACAGTAAGGCGGTATCTCGCAAATATGCCGCTTCCATCGGGAAACACTATGAAGAGTTGAATCTGATTGTGGTGCATCTGGGAGGTGGCATCTCGGTAGGTGCCCATTGCAAAGGGCGGGTGATTGATGTCAACAATGCCTTGAACGGCGAGGGTCCCTTTTCGCCCGAACGTGCGGGGACCATTCCTGGCGACCAGTTGGCAGAACTGTGCTTCAGTGGCAAATATACATTGAAGCAGATCAAGAAGATGCTGAATGGCAAGGGAGGGCTGACCGCTCACCTGGGAATGAATGATGTGGTGACTATCGCCCGGAAAGCTTCCGAAGGAGAGGAGCCTTATAAAGGAGTGTTGGATGCAATGCTCTATACGGTGGCGAAACAAGTAGGGGCCATGTATGTCACTCTCCGTGGGCAGGTGGATGCCATTATCTTGACGGGAGGCATTGCTCATAGTGATTATTGTGTGGCGGTTCTCAAAGAACAGATTGATTATCTGGCACCGGTTGTGCTGATGCCTGGTGAGGATGAGATGGGCTCGCTGGCCTATAATGCGTTGGGAGCCTTGAAGGGTGAACTGCCCTTGCAGGTATACCGGCCGGAATAAAGGGAGTAGTGGTTGTCAGAATTAAGATGAACGGCAAAATTCTTCAAAGGCTTCATATATAGTTAATTTATGGCTGTTCGGAACATTGTTATGAAGGATTCTTTTTGAATCCTTCATAAGTTTTTCATATATACTTATATCAAAGATTTCCTATCATTTTTTCTTTTTCAGACCGGATTGGTATAAAGAGCACATAAGAATTTGACAGTATTTCGGTAGTATGTTGGTTTGCAATTATATTAGTATGAAAAAATGTCGATCTCTTGGTAAGAGATATACATCTGTATTTGCAAATTAAAATAAATAACTGATA
>BLLV01000142.1 GCA_011959205.1 Bacteroidaceae bacterium | reverse complement strand
GTCCTCTTCCGGTTCGTCGTCCCCGTATCCCAGTTCCTCCGGCGGTATGCTCGTGAAGGTCTCATCGAGTTTTTCCTCCGGGACTTGTGCCGGGCGGGATGCGTTTCCCGTTTTTCCGTCGTCAAAAGTAGCCTCTTCCTCCGACAGCTCAATGCCTTTTTCAATAGTGGCGGCTTCTTGCGTCGGTATGGCAGCGGTTGTCCGGGTGGATGCCATCCTGAAACGGCTCTTGCCGATGATGTCCGCCTTTTCCGCAGGGACTTCCTCGTGTGCCGCTATGCGTTTAGCCTCATTCCCGTCCAGTGACCGCCATAATCCGACAATGCCCTTGAAGAAGCGGACAATCCGCGTGTCCATGATGCGCTCGTAAAGGAGCAGGAACAGGAACCAGAGGTTGCAGCCGACCGATACCGCCAGCAGAATGTCTGTCATGCTGATTGTGTAATTCATATCCTTCCGTTTTTGGTTAGAATACTGAATTGTAATTTCGGGCATAAAGGCTCTTTATCGCATCTTCGCACTGGTTGAAGTGGTGCGTCAGCACATGGTCGATGTAAGCGGACAGCGTAAGCCGGTCATGCCCGATTACACGGGTGATACGCATGATACGCTCGTGGTACTCCGGGCGCACATACGCCATCTTCCCCTCACGTGCCTTTACTTCCGGGTCGCGGATGAACAGGCGTTCATAGTCCTTCTCACTGCATTTGCCGCTTACCGGGACAGGCGACAGTATTTCCACACTCGCCTGCACTTGGGTAAACATACCTCCGCAGTCTTGCTGTGGTCTTTTTTCATTCGGTGTCATTTCTTTTTCCATTTTCAAATCAGATCTTCACGTTGTTTCTTGTACAGTTCGTTGTTTCTCTCCTTGTGCTGTTCCAGATGCTGGCGCAGCACGGTATCCACATATCCGCCTACTGAGATTTCCCCTCCGGCGATGTCGTTCACGATTCTGAGGATCTTGCCGTGGACGTCACGGCTGATATAGACACATTGGCGGGTCTTTATCTCGTTGCGGCGCAGGAATAGCTCGTTGTAGTCCTCGTCCTGCCTTTTCCGGCGTCCACTTTCCCTCTGCGCTTTTTCCCGTGTTACGGGTTGCACAGGAGATGGTTCCGGTGCGGCGGTGTCCTCTTCGGTCGGTGCAGCTGCGGGTACTTCCTGTGCGGGGCGCAGTGTCCCGTCCTGTGTGCGCCGCCCGATGGAGGCTAACAGCAGTTCCTCGTCGATGCCTTCCGTGTTCACTTTCCTGCTGCCCATGCTCACTGCGGTCTGATGATGTCGCTTATCTCTTCGGAAAACTCCCGGATGCCACTCCCTTTCAGCAGTGCCGTGTCCATCGGGAAGATGGTGGAGCGGAAAACGCTCTTGCGCTCTTCCGAAAGGTCACGGCGGAACTTCTTGCTGTCGGGCAAGCGGGTGGAAAGTACCGGAAAGCCCATTTCGGCTATCACTTCCTCGTAGATGCCGTACAAGTCGTTCCTCTCCCTGCCGTCCACCATCGTCCAGAACAGATGCAGCCCCTTTGTTTTCGCCTGTCCGGTAGTCATCAGCCTGTCGCGGAACATCGTGACGAATTTCAGGGTACTCTCCACGAC
>BLLV01000141.1 GCA_011959205.1 Bacteroidaceae bacterium | reverse complement strand
CATGAGCAATTAACCTACGCTCATTTCCAATAAATTACACTCTTTTCGTAACTTCGAACTACAAAGTATGCCACATTATGAAATAAAACATATATAACAGCATACAAACGACAAAGGACAAGTTGCAGCCTTATCAGCCACATACTTGTCCTTCAAGAAAATACCTTTTTACAATCTCTTACCTCATCACAGTTATATTGAAAATAACAAATCAACCATTCTTACTTCCATTCACTATGTTGCTCCAACATCGGATTCGTGTCAATCTCACCTTGCGGAATAGGCCAGACCAGATCTTGCGCACCACGAAGGTTGCCTCGCGGAACTACTCCGAAGCCATAGAACGACTGATCTTTCTGCATACGTTTTTGAGCACTTTCAAACTCGCCCCAACGGTAAAGATCAGCAAAACGTAAATCTTCAAAAGCCAGTTCCACACGACGTTCGTGACGCACAATGGCGCGCAATTCTTCTTTATTCAAATTAGTTCCTTCCACCGCTTCTACTGCCGGCATACCGACACGAGCACGAACTTCATTGATAGGTCCTGTCACTTCCGCTTGCGGATAGCCGCCTTTCTCAATCATAGCTTCAGCAAGTGACAAAAGCACTTCTGCATAACGGATTACATAGAAATCAAGACTGCCGTCATATTCATTGGCCGTATCTTCCGGAGTGTACCATTTACGAATACAGCAGGTAGAACTTGCCGGCAAATTATTAGTATACAACTTTCCGTTCCATTCCATGCCCGGCAACATCAATGTGCCTTTCATACGAGGATCACGATTCTCATAACGTCCCATATCCGGATTAGCCTTCGTATGAGCTCCTTGAACAAGACTTCCTTTAAATAAAGGTGACTTGTCGATAGGCAACCCATCTATACAGTAAAAATCATCACACAAGTTCATAGAACCTTCAATAGCATTCATCGGAGCAGACCAACAAACCCCAAAGCAACTTCCTTCACCCAATCCCGGACCTTTAAAATGAACACTCAGCAATACTTCCTCGGCCGTTTCATTTTGCTCTTTAAACAAATCAGCATAGTTGGCAGCATAATCAGTTCCATCGCCCGACTTAAACAGCTGCACTTTTCCTATTACATTTTTATAAGCAGCTATCGCCTCGTCCCAACGTTGATTAAAAAGAGCGATTCGTCCCATAATGGCATAACCCGCCTCTTGGGACATACGTCCTTTTTGAACTTTCCCTATAACCGGTATTTTAGGAATCCAAGTCTTCAGATCCTCCAGCAAAGACGAAATAATCTGGCTACGTTCCGTTTTGGGAGCCTGTGCTTCGGCCAAAGTCAAAGGTCTCGTCAAATAGGGAACATCGCGGAACACGGAGGTCAGATTGCAATACATCAAAGCCCGCAGTGCTATGGCTTCCGCCTTGTATGCATCTATCTTTTCGGCCTCCATCGGAATACGCTCCACATTTTCCACCAACATGTTGCAACGCTTAATAACCTCATAATTGGCCTTCCAGTACATAGAGAAACATTCATCAGTAGTGGAAGAAGCACATTTCGAAATAGAACTTCCCAGCATCCAGTCACCCCATGTGTGGTCTCCATTGTCCGTACTGGTTTCACGTCCTAGAAATCCAAACTTCCAGCCATCAATGTTGTCATCGTATAAATTCTGGCTCTGCATGGCATCATAACAGGCTGTCAAAGCCATCAATGCATCCGATTCGGTCTGCCAATAAGTGGTTTGAGAAGGCTGATTCGGAGAATCCGTCTGCAAAAAACTATCTGAGCATGCACCGGTAACCAATAACATTCCAGAAAAAAATAAAACTCTGCATATATTTTTTGTATTCTTTACCATAATGTATATCCTCCTTATAAGTTAGAATTGAATATTTAACCCAAATGAATAAGTGCGCATGTTGGGATGCACGTCGTTTCTGGCATCACCCGATGTTTTTTCCGGATCCCAGTTTTTCAAAGACGTAAATGTCAAAAGATTACTTCCCGCAAAATAGACACGGATACTGGAAACACCCACTTTGGCAAGCCCCGGCTGACGGAATGTATAACCGAACTCCAAGTTCTTTAAGCGCAAGTAGCTGGAATTCTCCAACCAGAATGAGGAATAGGAATCATTCATCGTATTGCCTAATGCCGGCATGGAAGCATTTACATTGTCGGCAGAATAACGATCCAGCCAGCGTTCGGTTAAGTTACCACGGATATCGGTAGAAGTCTCCCAACTGTAACGGTAAATACCTCCCACTCCTTGCCAAAAAGTAGACAAGTCAAAGTTCTTCCAAGAAGCCCCCAAGTTGAAACTATAAGAGTATTTAGGAAAAGGATTACCAATAATGTCACGGTCATCTGCAGTGATGTTTCCGTCATCATTCAAATCAGCATACATGATATCGCCCAATTTGGGAGCCACACCATTTTGTTTAATGATTTCCCCTTTTGAATTAGTGCGCTGTAAATCAGCTTCTGTACGGTAAATACCAATTGCTTTATATCCAAAATAAGCGCCGATAGGATTACCGATACGATTGATTGTTTGCCCGCTTATTGTTTCTTCCAGACCACCCATCTCCAGAATTTCATTCTTCACGTGTGACAGGTTGAACCCTGCATTCCAAGCCCAGTCGCCTTTGCTATCCGAGTAATTCACATTCCACTCCCAACCACGGTTGCGAACAGCACCCACATTCTGATAAGGAGCATTAAGAGAACCCAAGAATATGCCCGGCATAGCTAGCTGCATCAAGATATCAGAAGTTTTCTTATCAAACCATTCAAAAGTGGTCTGTATCCTATTACTAAAAAATCCAAGATCAAGGGCCACATTGATGGAACGGGTCGTTTCCCATTTGATGTTTTCATTCGGGACAGAAGTCTGTACCATACCGGCCTGTTTGTCTCCATTCTGATCGAAGAAATAATTTCCGCTTGCACCCAAAGTAGCCGCATAAGCATAATTACCGATTTCCTGATTACCCAGCTTACCCCATGACAGACGTAACTTTCCAAGGGAGAAGTTTTTATAGTCTTTCATAAACTCTTCATTCGAGAACACCCATCCTCCTGATACGGAAGGGAATGTAGCGTAACGGTTGGCTTTAGGCATACGCGACGAGCCATCGTGGCGAACATTGAACTCAAACAAATAACGGTCGTCGTAACTATAATTCACACGGCCAAAAAATGACTGGAGTTTATATTCTTCCGAATTGCCTTTTGCTCCCGGATTAATTGTTCCTCCATCAAGCTCATAAATATTTTCTGTAGGAAATCCCTGTATGGAAGCAGTCGTTCTATAAAAGCGTGAACCAATGACAGAGTGTCCCAGCAGCACACTAACATTATGCTTGTCAAATTGCTTGTTATAAGTCAACAGGTTCTCATTTGTCCATGTCGCATTGCGGTACCAATAGTCCTCCTCCTTATTCGTTTCTCCCGCTGCTTTTCTAATATTTCCTTCTGCATCATAACGGGCTGGAGATTTGGGAGAGTAAGATTTCGTAGCATTCAAATCAAAAGCATAAGCAAAACTGGTCTGGAACTTCAATCCGTCCCACAAATCAATGCCAGCAAACGCCTTACCGTTAAAACGCCAATACTCGTTGCTGCGATGTCCTAAAGACATTGACTCTACGGGATTCTTCATCAGTTCGGCACTCAATGACGAACCATCTACATAACCGTAATGCCCGTTAGAATACATCACCGGCACAGTAGGACGAGTGAACCAAGATACATAACGCATGATTCCTCCTTCACCGGAAGGTGCTACAGCAGGGGCAGTCACATTATTCTTATTACCTGATAAGTTCAATCCAAAAGTAAAACGTTTGTAACGGGTATCAATATTCGAACGGAATGAAAAGCGTTCCACTCCTGTCTTCATCATGATACCATCCTGATTGGAATAGGCCACCGAAGTCATAAAATGGGTATTCTCATTACCTCCCGATACAGACAGATGATGCTGATGCATACTAGCATTGCGCAATACTGCGTCCAGCCAATCGGTATTTGCATAATGATCCGGATCGGATCCGTCTTTCAACTTTTGCAAAGCTTCCGGTGAGAATGTTCCGGAATTCACTTCATTCTTCATCAAAGCCCAATTATAACTATCCACATAATCAGGAACAATGCCAGGTGTCTGCAAAGTATAACTACCTGAGTACGAAACCTTCACCTTGCTTGATGCTTGTCCCCGCTTGGTAGTGATCAAAATAACGCCATTGGCAGCACGTACACCGTAAATAGCTGCCGATGCCGCATCTTTCAGTACAGAAATGCTCTCAATATCGGCAGAAGGTATCTCTGCTATTTGTGAAATACTACCTTCCACCCCATCAATCAACACCATCGGATTATTATTACCAAAGGTACCAATACCACGGATTCTGATTTCCGGGTTATCATTACCGGCTTGCGCACCGTTTTGAGTCAGTACCAACCCCGGCAGTCGCCCCTGCAACAAAGTAGTTGTATTGGCCACCGGAATATCTTGAATATCTTTTGCCGATACGGAAGCGACAGATCCTGTTAAATTCACTTTCTTCTGAGTAGCGTATCCTACCACCACTACCTCGTCCAGCTTTTTAGAGTCTTCTTCCAAAATAATTTTAAAATCATTTTTATTCCCTACCGGCAGGATCACATCTTTGTATCCCAAAAAGCTAATCACCAAAGACTGGGAAGGTTGCACCTTCAACTGAAAAGCACCGTCCATATCTGTTACCACTCCCTGCATAGTACCCTGCACCACTACACTGGCTCCTATAATAGATTCACCGGATGAATCATACACCCTACCTGTCACCGTACGCTCCTGTGCATATGCCATAAAAGAAAACAGCATCAGGACGCCCGCCAAAAACACGCGAAATAATTTTTGCCTTTGTCTTTTCATAATTTCAAATTTAATTGAGTTAATAGGTTATTTATCACTAATATCATCATAATTACAAATACCAGAATTACTTTATTTCCATTGATAATGACGTACCCAGTCCACTTCCATCTCCACAGGTAAATCCGTAGAGTCTACAGGTCCTACCCAAGTACCTCCTAATTGCATATCAATCAGTAAATATTGAGGAATATCAAAAGGGAACTGCCCTTCTTGCTCTGTTTCGATACAAGGATAAACGAAATGCCGTTTTCCGTTCACATGAAACACCAAACTGTCCGGCCAGAAATCCACCCCATATATATTAAAGTCCTCAGGATTGATAGACGTAGTGCTTCCATGTTTCGGATTATTCTCTATTCCCAATGTATAAGTATAGTGTGAATGTACGGTTTGATAAACAATGGAATCATTGTTCAGACGCTCCATAATATCTACCTCCCCTCCCATAGGCCAATCATATTTATCGGTTTCATAAGGCAAAGTCCATATAGCCGGCCATGCTCCTTTTGCCCCATGCAATCTGGCCTTTACTTCAATACGCCCCCGATGAAAAGCATGCTTGTCTTTTGTCCACAATCCCCCAGTCAGATACTTCGCCGTATCTACATCCATATTGTCATTCACAATTCCCTTTAATATTAAAAGGCCGTCACGTATTTCATAACAACGGTCGTCGAACGACTGGGTATTTTGCCAATCAGGTTTGCCGCGAGGTATGCGGCTCCATATTGTGGTATCGGGCTCCGCACCATCAAAGTTATCCTCCCACACTAATTCCCACTTCGGCGTATGGGTACAAGCAAGCATACCAC
The DNA here is from genome assembly GCA_011959205.1 of Bacteroidaceae bacterium. Taxonomy (GTDB): domain Bacteria; phylum Bacteroidota; class Bacteroidia; order Bacteroidales; family Bacteroidaceae; genus Phocaeicola. The sequence continues at coordinate 8,628 of BLLV01000141.1, read as the reverse complement.
ATACAGACAATAATAAAAGTATAACATTTTTCATACTACATTAATTTTTATTCACAAAACTTATTTCAAAAATTTAACTGCACAAACTTAATCTATTCACCAACCGGTAAGGTCAAAAATTGTATAAATCAAGTCCAATTCTGTCTAACAAGGAACTTTTTCTCATTTTTTTGATAAAAAACATCTTATTTTCTTATTGCTTCATACTGAAAAAACAATCCCCCAATTCTTATCAAAAGAAAAAAAATGTATTTTTGCAGAAAAGAAAATTACAATGTATCGGACCTTAATTATCATTTTATGCTTATGGACAGGAACCAAATTGTTCTCCTCCGAACACAATGTCCATTATTCGTTCGCCCAGCTCTCCATAGAGCAAGGACTTTCCCAATCTACCGCCCAATCCATTCTGTTAGACCATAAAGGTACTTTATGGATAGGAACTCAAAATGGATTGAACAGTTATACTCAAGAAGGAATAAAAACCTACCTGCATTGTTCGGACGATCCCCATTCCCTGCCTAGCAATTATATCAATCATCTGACCGAAGATTCATTAGGAAACCTTTGGATAGCCACTCCAAAAGGGTTAGCCCTCTATGATGACGAACAAGGCCGATTCACAACCGCCATCCCCCAAGCTATCTATTCTTCTATCAAAATAGAAGGTGGAATATGGTTTGGCAGCGAAAATGCCATTTACTGTTACGATTATCACAGCAGAAAGACAAAGACCATTCACCTTAAACAAAAAGGGAAAGAAAACATTAACGCGGTAGATTATAGAATTCAAAAAATGATCTATCTCGATAAAAACAATATTTTAGTAGGTACCCGAAAAAAAGGAATCTACTTGTATAACTGTCAAACCCAACAATTCAGCCTCTTTATCCCAAGCAGTTCTAACTTACTGACATCATTATATATAGCCTTTGACCAGCATATTTACACATCCTTTTATGGATCCGGACTTTATTGCTATGACCCCACTGGAAAAATCCAAAAACACTATACTCAGACAAATTCCGGATTAAACAACAATTACATTTTAGATATAACAGAACACAACGGCAAGCTATGGTTGGCAACAGACGGAAGCGGCATCAACCTGTTTGATCCCCATACTCAACAATTCTCACAACTTCAACACATAGTGGGAGACTATTCTTCCCTGCCGGTTAACTCCATTACCTTGCTCTACAAAGACCAAGAAGAAAACCTATGGGCAGGAAGCGTACGAGGAGGCATATTCTGTATTAAAGAAACATACATCAAGACATATAAAGATGCCGTCTTAAACCATCCCAGCGGACTCAGCGAAAAATCAATCATCAGCCTTTACGAAGAGAAGAGCGGAAAAGTATGGATTGGAACCGATGGAGGAGGTATCAACCTATACGACCCGTCTACTGACAAATTCACTCATTTTCCCTCGACCTACGGAGATAAAGTGATCTCCATTGCTGAAATATCCGAATCCGAATTAATGGTTTCCCTATATACCAAAGGCATCTTTCTGTTCAATAAAAAGACACAGCAATATCGTCCTTTCACCATTATAGATAAAGAAACCAACTATAAAGAATGTTTTTATGGTCATCTTCCTTTAGCCAATCAGGTGGCAGACAACAAAATATACATAATCAGCCGTAATGCCTATGCATACAATACACATAACCATACATTCTCAAAGATGCAAACAGACCGTCACTACGACTTCTCTAATAGTGCACTTTGTCTATCATACTCCAATGACAAATTCTCTCTCTTAAAATACGCTCACCAAGCTTTTTGGGTAGATCAGCAAAATGACAGCATCCGATTACTATTCGAGTTGGAAAAAAATGAAACCATCACTTCCATGTCTTACGGCAGTAACCATATAATATGGACCGGAACCGACAAAGGACTGGGCTTCTTCGACTTGAAAAACCGGAAATACCACCGCATACACACCAAACTATTCAACAGCATATCCTTCCTCATAGCCGATGGAAAAGGACGCCTATGGATTTGTGCGCAAAACCAACTATACTCTTATATCATCAAAGAAAACAGATTTACTATCTGGAACAGTTCTGACGGTTTCCCATCCAACGAAATTTTATTCGCATACCAAAAACAATCTAATAAAAATCACATCTACCTAGGTGGATCTGAAGGATTGGTTAAAATCAACACGAACATTCCCGATACTGATACCCAGATGCCAAAAATATACCTGTCCGACATTCTTCTTAACGGCAGCCCTTGCTTAAAGGATATCAAAGAGAATACGATAAAAGTACCCTGGAATTACAATTCTCTTTCTCTCCATCTTCGAATAAAGAACAGAGACATATTCCAAAAATACCTGCTCCGATACATGATTGAAAGCAGAAGCAAACAATTGATTGAAACTTACGATCCCACACTGAATTTATCCTCTCTATCCGCAGGTAACTACACAATATGGGTCTCTTGCAATACCAAAAACGGAAATCATACCCCTCCCAAAAAATTGATAAACATAATCGTTACTCCTCCTTGGTATAAAACCAACTGGTTCATCGGCATGGCAGCCATCCTGTTTATAATTGCCACAGCCGGCATAGGCTACATTTATTACCAACGAAAAGAGCAGCACATGAAAGGCAACATGAACCATTTCCTGCAAGCCATATTAAACGACATCTTAAAAAATAAAGAAGAAAAAATACCTGCCGAAGAAAATATTCCCACAACGGTATCATCATCCAATATGCTAGTAAAAGAAACAAATGAAAAAAGAGCAGAAACAGAACAGACTCAAAGGAAAAACAGTAAAGAAGATGAGGAGTTCATCGCCAGGCTCAATATGCTTATTAATGAAAATATGGCCGGAGAGGAACTTTCCATTAAATTCCTGACAGACAAAATGGCTATGAGCAGAGCGTCTTTATATAATAAGGTAAAACTCCTAACCGGATTGGGCGTCAATGATTATATCAATAAACTGCGCATAGAAAAGTCGGTTTATCTGCTTACAAATACCAACATGAACATCAACGAAATATCCTACGAGGTAGGTTTTTCTTATCCAAGATATTTCAGCACCTCCTTTAAACAAGTAAAAGGAATGACGCCCACCCGGTTCAAAGAAGAAAATAAAAGAAACGAATGCCAATAACACACAAGTGACACGAATAGAGTTAAAATCTATTCGTGTCACTTAGGTTGTTCACATTTCCCTTAACAAGCCTTGAAACTCATATCCATTCCTTTTACAGAATGAGTCAACGCACCAAAAGAAATGAAATCCACTCCTGCCTGTGCATAAGGCAACATGGTGTCGTAAGTAATGCCACCAGAAGACTCGGTTTCGCAACGGCCACCTACAATTTCTACCGCTTTACGAGTATCCTCGGGTGTAAAATTATCAAACATAATACGATCCACCCCTTCTGCCAACGCCTGGTTCAATTCGTCAAAGTTACGCACTTCCAGTTCAATCTTCAAGTCCTTCCCCTTTGCCTTGCAATACTCTTTGGCACGAGACACCGCATTGTGTATGCCACCTGCAAAGTCCACATGATTATCTTTCAGCAGAATCATATCAAACAAACCGATACGGTGATTGCATCCCCCTCCGATCTTGACAGCCATCTTCTCCATGATACGCATCCCCGGAGTTGTCTTGCGGGTATCAAGCACACGGGTTTTCGTACCTTCCAGTTTCTTCACATATTTATTGGTCATAGTAGCAATGCCGCTCATACGCTGCATGATATTCAGCATCAAGCGTTCTGTCTGAAGAAGTGACTGGACCTTACCTTCCACCACCATGGCCACATCACCTGGTTTCACGTGAGTCCCATCTTGAATAAACACCTCCACCTTCATTGTGGGGTCAAAACGGCGAAATACTTCTTTAGCCACTTCAACACCCGCCAAAATGCCTTCTTCCTTTATCAACAACTTTGATTTTCCCATTGCATCTGCGGGAATACATGACAAGGTAGTATGGTCCCCATCACCTATATCTTCAGCAAAAGACAGGTCTATCAGTCTGTCTATTAAGTCTTTTACTACTAATTCGTCCATAATATTATCGTTTTTTTATGAATTGATAGGCAAAGGTAGAGATTTTCCGTATTTTTGCAAAGTAAACCAGAAAAGAACGTATGAAATTTACATTATTAGTAGTAGGACGCACTGTCGAAAAACATTATATCACCGCTATCAATGATTACGTGGAACGTACCAAGCACTTCATTTCTTTCGATATGGAAGTCATCCCCGAACTCAAGAACACCAAAAATCTGAGTATGGAGCAACAAAAAGAGAAGGAAGGAGAATTAATCCTGAAAGCTTTGCTGCCGGGCGATGTCGTGGTCTTATTGGATGAACATGGGAAAGAATTCCGTTCCGTAGAATTTGCCAACTGGATAGAACGTAAAATGCACACTGTAAACAAACGGTTAGTATTCATCATTGGAGGGCCATACGGATTTGCGCCCAAAATATATGATGCAGCCCAAGAAAAGATCTCATTATCCAAAATGACCTTTTCACATCAAATGATACGCCTTATCTTCGTAGAACAACTATACCGGGCTATGACTATATTGAATAACGGTCCTTATCATCATGAATAGGAATATATAGTGGTTAGTGATTAATACCTGCGGCATAATAGCACCGCCCATTCATCACTAACCACTAATCCCTCTCCCTATTTCCCGATTTCAAAATCCACACATACCGGCAAATGGTCGCTATAGCCACCATGATATTTCTTTCCCCAGTAAGTACGTGATGGGATATCACCACCATATTTTTCATCTTCTTCCAACAGGAACGGATATTTTAAAATCTGCGCCTTGTCGTATGAAGTGCGCATACCCTCGTGTCCCTGCAACAGGAATCCGGAAACAATCAGCTGATCAAGCACTCCCCATTCACCGCGATAACGGTAAGTGCCTTCCTTGCGTCCGTCCATCAGATTATACAGTTTTCTAGCCTGTACCTCACCTTTCGGAGCCACGGCACCCAATACTTTAGCTATTGAATTATTAGTGGGATAGTCATTAAAATCACCCATAATCATTACATTAGGATGCTGACGGATATTCATAACAGAGTCTGCCGCGATCTTCAATATCTGCGCCGTAAAAAGGCGGTAAGGCTCACTCTTCTCCTCACCACCTGCACGGGAAGGCATGTGACACACAAACACATCCAATGTATCTCCGGAAACCACCTGCCCCATCACATGAAGAATATCACGCGTAGGACGGCGTTCTATTTCCTTATAAGGAACAGGAATACAGCTTTGTCCTAACCACTTAAAAGTACCCCGCTGATAAAGCAACGCCACGTCAATGCCACGCTCATCGGGAGAATCAGTCATGACATAGCGATAACCCGCCTCGCGTAATGGCGAGTTTTCCGTCAGATCTTTCAGGCAATGATCATTTTCCACTTCACAAAGCCCCACCAGGTCGGGAACATTTTCCTCACCGGTGGCAATAATAACTTTGGCTATCTTAGCCAATTTATCATGATAGCGCGCCTGCGTCCATCCTTTCGGAGCATCCGGCAAAAATTCATAATCATTTTTCAACGTGTCGTGCTGACAGTCGAACAAGTTCTCTACATTGTAGAACATTATCCGGAACGGTTCCTGTGCATACGCCACCCCAACCAGGCAGCACAAACAAAGAAATAGGATTGCTTTCTTCATATAACTTATTTTGTCGGTATATTAACCAATACATCCAGCAAATGACGCCAGAATTTATCCACTGTTGGAATCAACATACGTTCATCGGGTGAATGGACACCACGCAAAGTAGGTCCAAAAGAAACCATATCCAGTGACGGATATTTCTCAAGGAACAAACCACACTCCAATCCCGCATGAATCGCTTTTACTTTAGGTTCCACGCCAAAAAGTTTTTTATAGCTATCTACCGCAACTTTCAAAACAGGAGAAGCCGGATTCGGTTTCCACCCCGGATAACCGTCACCTGTCGTTACCTCAGCACCTCCCAACAGAAAAGCAGAGCGAATCATCTCGGACATATCCTTGCGTGATGAAAGAATGGAACTGCGCTGGCTAGTCACTATTTTAATCTTGTTTCCCTCTACCTGTTTGATAGAAGCCAGATTGGATGAAGTCTCCACCAGTCCCGGAATATCCTGACTCATGGCATACACCCCGTTGTGCACAGCGTAAACCGCTCTCAGAAAATGCCTGGCGGTAGCCATATCTATCGCTTCCTTGCAAGGAGATTCAGAAGAGAGTTCGGTTCTCAAGTTCGGTTCTGTCACAGCATATTCATTCTCCAGTTCAGCAGTATAGATATTCAAATCCACACGAACCGATTCTTTATGCTGCATAGGTACCGCACACAAAGCCTGTGCCTCACGAGGTATGGCATTATGCAGATTCCCACCATCAATCTCACATAAATATAAAGTATATTTAGAAGCCAGCTGAGTCAGGAAACGATTCAACAGCTTATTGGCATTCGCTCTACCTTTATTAATATCATCACCGGAGTGACCACCTGTCAGTCCCTTGACCGCTACACGGAAATAAAAATAATCCTGTGGAGCAGCAACAGGCTGATAAGTAAATTCTGCTGTAGTGTTTGCGCCACCGGCACAGCCGATAAACAATTCCCCTTCATCTTCCGAGTCCAGATTAATCAGAATATCACCAGTCATAAACCCTGGCTTCAATGCAAAAGCACCTGTCAATCCGGTCTCTTCATCCACAGTGAAAAGACACTCTAACGGACCATGCTCTATGTCGGTAGCAGCCAATATAGCCAGTTCTGTCGCCACACCGATACCATTATCAGCCCCCAATGTAGTACCTTTGGCTCTCAACCATTCACCGTCCACTACAGTTTCAATAGGATCAGTCAGAAAATCATGTTCCACATCACTGTTTTTTTCACAAACCATATCTATATGAGACTGTAAAATCACAGTTCTTAAATTCTCCTTACCTGGAGTGGCAGGCTTTTTAATCAACACATTACCGGCTTCGTCTGTTGTAGTTTCCAAAGCATGTTTTTCACCGAACGCTTTCAAATAAGCAATTATTTTTTCCTCTCTTTTCGAGGGACGGGGTACCTGACATATCTCTTCAAAATAATAAAAGACAGATGCCGGCTTTAAATCCTTTTTATTCATAATCATGTTGTTGTTTAGGCAAATTCACCTCTTAAATTTGCAAAAATCAGTTAAAAACTCTCTCAAACAGGACACTTCCTCTTTTTTAATGGGAAAAGAGAAAGCTAAATCATTGCAAAATTCTATATTTGCTCCGCAAAATTAGCCTGTAAACACGAAATGCTTCAATAAATTTGGCATTTCCCTTACCTTACACTAACTTTGCACCACAAAAATAATAGAAATGCTTGATACTATCCTTATAACTGTGTTAATAGTTGCTATCTGCATAGCATTATTATCTATCGGAATCTTTCTGAAAGGAAAGTTTCCCAACACACATGTGAGCGGTAACAAGGCACTCCGCAAAAAAGGAGTGGGATGTGTGCAATCACAAGACCGTGAAGCACGCAAACCTAATAAAAACGCCATAGCCGAAGTTGAAAAGCAAAACAAAACGGATAATAATTAATAAAAAACAATACGTGAAAAAGATTATGAAAAGAACAAATTTCATCCTGAATGGATTTTTAGCACTGGCCACCGTGTTAGTGTTTGCACAATGTAGCGACAACAGCAACAACGCTGCAACTTCCTCCGCTGCTCCGGCAGCCGGTGTTGCCGGTTCTTCAAACATGAAAATAGCATACGTGGAAATCGATTCACTGTTGACTAAGTACAATTTTTGGAATGACCTAAACGAAGTGATGATACAGAAGGAAGAAAATATCCGCACTACTTTGAATGAAAAAGCGAAGAAGCTGGATGCTGACGCTAAAGAATTCCAACGCAAACTGGAAAATAACGGCTTCGCCACACGTGAACGAGCTGAACAGGAACAGATGAGACTGATGAAACAGCAACAAGAATTGCAAGCACTGCAACAGAAACTAAGCGACGAACTGGCTTCTGAAAATCAGAAGAACAGCTTGCAGTTACGCGATTCCATTAACTCATTCTTGAAAATCTACAATCAGAACAAAGGATATGATCTGATTATCAGCAATACAGGATTTGATAACTTGTTATACGCTAATCCGGCATACAACATCACACAGGAAATCATTGACGGGCTGAACGCACGTTATACTCCTTCTTCTGTTAAGAAATAACAATCATCAACCTTATGATATGCAAAGCCGGGACAGTTTACACTGTTTCGGCTTCATTTTTTAAACAAAAAACACTCTATAAGCGTTTTTATTATGATAAAAATAACGAAAGGAGAACATTATGGAAAGATTTGAAGATTTAATCACCTCAAACATCCCTGTATTAGTTGATTTTTTTGCCGAATGGTGCGGGCCTTGCAAAACCATGAAACCTATTTTGGAAGAACTAAAAGGAATAAAAGGTGAAAAAGTAAGAATTGTCAAAGTAGATGTGGACAAGCACAGAGAAATTGCCGCACACTATCAGATTCAATCGGTTCCCACACTGATGATTTTTAAGGATGGCAAACAGTTATGGCGGCAAAGTGGT
>BLLV01000140.1 GCA_011959205.1 Bacteroidaceae bacterium | reverse complement strand
GAGCCGACGATGTGAGAATCACACAACAAAGCGGTACATGTACAGGTATCGTCAAGGATGCTACAGGGGAAGGCGTTATTGGCGCATCTGTTGTAGTAAAAGGAACAACGAATGGTACCATCACAGGGCTTGACGGGGATTTCTCTTTAAGTAATGTAAAGGAAGGAGATATCATTGTCATTTCTTTTGTCGGATACCAAACTCAAGAAATTAAATGGGCAGGCAAACCGCTCGATGTTCTTCTGAAAGATGATACTCAATTGCTGGGTGAGGTAGTAGTTACCGCTTTGGGTATGAAACGTGAGGAAAAGGCATTGGGTTATGCCGTAACTGAATTAAAGAGCGATGAATTATATACCAATACCGTTAACCCTGTCGCTTCATTGCAAGGTAAGGTGGCTGGTGTAGAAATCTCCAATTCTGATGGTGGTATCTTTGGTTCTGCTAAAATCCAAATTCGTGGCGCTTCAACATTAGGCAACAACAACCAGCCTATTTATGTAGTGGATGGTGTTATCCTTGACAATTCCACCCGAGGACGTGATATGGATGGTGATGAAATCGATGCGATTGACTATGGTAATGAGTTGAAAAACTTGAATCCGGATGACTTTGAAACGGTGTCTGTACTGAAAGGTGCGGCAGCAACAGCACTTTATGGTTCCCGTGGTTTGAATGGTGCGGTTGTGATCACGACCAAGGGAGGTGGCAAATTCAAAGGATTCGGCGTGGATGTTACCCAAACATTAGGTATTGACCATGCATATAAAGCACCGGGAATCCAAACTGAATACGGACCAGGTGCACGTCCCGGAAGAATAGGTTATGGTGAAAACGGAAATCAATGGGTACCTACATTCTTTAAAAACGGCCAAGGCGAACCTACATTAATAGGAGTAACCGGCCTGGGGTGGGGGCCTGCTTACGATAGTTCTATCATGATCGAAGATTACGATGGACGAAAAATTCCCTATGCGCCTCGTAAAAACAACATGTTGGACATGTACCAGTTAGGTTTCAACACAAATACAAACGTATCAATACGCGGAGGCAATGAAACAACATCATTCTATAGTTCTGTGTCTTACAAGAAAGTAAATTCAACTACACCTAACAATACATTCGAACGTTATGCTTTCTTAGTAAAAGGCAGCCACAAGATTAGCGACCGGGTTGACATCGCCGCTTCTGTAAGTTTTGCCAACTCAAAACCTCGTAATGCCGCACGTGCCGTAGGTGAATACTTTACTGAAAACGGTGGTCTGAACCCTTTGTTTGATGTAAAATATTATCGTGATAAATATTTAAGTGAGCAGGGGGGTATTGCCCGTTCCGGAGACACTTATGCAAACGTGCCCAGCAGAAGTAAAAGTTATTGGTTCAATATAGACAATGTGGATTATAACCGTAAAGAAACTGTGGTACGTCCTATTTTGGAAGTTAACGTAAAAATAGCCGATTGGGTACGCTTCAAAGGTGAAGGTAATATGAACTATGTATATGTCCGTGAAGAAAACAAAGAACTTGGTACAGGAGTTGCTTTTGATGGCGGTAATTATACTTTAGCCCAACAGACAAAGGAACAGGTGACTTTTGCCGGTACATTTACTTTCGACAAGACTATCAAGGATTTCAATATTGGCGGATTCCTGCGTGGTGAATATTTCAACAACTACCAAACCGCTTATTCTGTAGCGACTGACGGTTTGATTGTCCCCGGACAATTCTTTATCGGCAATAGCAAACGTCAAATTAAAGCAAGTGGTAAGATTGAAGGAACTAAACGTATGTTATCTACCGTATTCGCATTCAATGCTTCTTGGAAAAATCAAATATATTTGGATGTAACAGGACGTAATGACTGGTCTTCTTCTTTGGTTTATTCTAACAAGACTGGTAATTATTCATATTTCTACCCTTCTGTTTCAGGTTCTTGGTTGATCAGTGAAACATTCAAGGACCAACTTCCTTCTTGGATTTCATTTGCCAAGATTCGCGGTTCATGGGCGCAGGTAGGTAATGACACAGGTGCTTACACTATCAACTCGGGTTATAATGTAGGCAATCTACAACTGATAGACGGTAGTTATGTATATACCAATTCATTCTCAAGCACTGCCATCTCACCCAGTTTGAAACCAGAACGGAAAAACGCATGGGAAGTGGGTCTGGATCTACGTTTCTTGAACAATCGTATCAATTTAGATGCGACTTACTATAAAGAAAATACAAAAGACCAAATTATGAACATTGCCACACCTTCCATATCAGGTATCAGCAACCAGTTGATCAATGCGGGTAACATTCAAAACAGCGGTGTGGAAATAGCTTTGAATACCATTCCTTTTAGAAACAAAGATTGGGAATGGAATTTGGATTTCACCTTTACAAAAAACAGCAATAAAATTGTAGAGTTACATCCTGACGCTGCCGAATACATAGGCTTACGCGGTTCAACAGGATGGGGTAACATGCGTATCCAATCAGCTGCAAAAGTGGGTGGCCCTTATGGTGTATTGATCTCCGATATTACTCCGAAAAGAGATGATAACGGTAATATTATTCTGAAATGGAGTGATTCCGACCGTTCGGCATACGCTGACAGAAGTTTGAAAAACGAAATGATCGGTGATATGAATCCCGACTTCTTAGGTTCTGTTTCTACCGGATTGACTTGGAAAAACCTGAGCTTCAGAATGGCTTTGGATATGCGTTTCGGTGGTAAGGTAGCTTCTTATGGTAACCGTTACGGTACTGCTTATGGATGGACAGAGTCTTCTTTAAAATTCCGTGACGAAGCTCATGGTGGTATGACTTGGACCAGCCAGTATTTGAACGCTGACGGTAGCCAGTCAGGCAGTTATGGCGTAACCTATCATGATGGTATGATACCTCAGGGAATATTTGCTTCGGGTACTACTGTAACTGGTGTGGACGGCAAGTCTCATGATGTAAGTGGAATGTCTTATCAACAAGCTTACCAGGCAGGAATTCTGGAGCCGATGCACGCTGCATCTTATTACAATTATGCCAACCAGTGGTCAACCGGTGTGATCAACGATGGATGGGTACATGATTTGAAATACATCGCTTTACGTGAAATAACTGTGGGCTATACATTCCCGGCAAACATTGCAGGCAAAATTGGAGCAAAAAGGTTGGGCGTAAGCTTTTCTGCACGCAATTTGGGCTATTTGTACAACTCACTTCCCAATGACGTAAATCCTGAAGGTGTGCGTGGTAACCTGAGTGGTGAGTTCCGTATCCGTAGCTTTGACCCTTATACAGCTAATTACACAATGACTATTAATGTAGGATTCTAAACTTATAAAACTTGAAGATTATGAAACTGAAATATATAATGGCAAGTCTTTTGATTGGTGGCTGCACTTTTATAAGTAGCTGTAAAGATGATTTTGCCGATATCAATAACAATCCGACCGTTGTAACCAAACCGGATCCACGCTATCTGTTTACTGAAGCATTAGCCAAGTTTGACGGTCACGACTATTTTGCTTGGTACTACGACTACAATAACATACAACGCTGGTCTCAAACAGTAGTTTCCACAGCTGGTAATGAAAACCTAATGACCACCATGTCCAATTCTGGTAAAATGGGTTCACAGGTCTATAGTGTAATGAACCAAGTAAATGAGTTGGTTCATATTGTAAACACGACTTTAGAAGGTGAAGAACAAGCCAAATACACTTATTTAAAGGCTCTTTGTAATCCTTTGATGATTTATCTGGCCATGTGGGATACTGACATGTATGGTTCTATGGCATATACAGAAGCATATCAGGCACGTTATGGCGGTACATTGACCCCAAAATACGACACACAGGCAGAATTGTTTGATTTATGGGAACAACAATTGAAAGAAGCTGTTGAGACATTAGCCAACAATGTTACCCTTGACGGGAAAAAAGTTACCCAGCAATCATTAGGCTCACAAGACATCATCTATCAAGGTGACTATAGCAAATGGTTGAAATTCGCCAATTCTCTTCGTTTGAAATTAGCTGTCCGCTTAATAAATGAAGACAAAGCCCGTGCATTGAATATCGCAAAAGATGCTGCCAATTATCCTATAATGGACGGTTTGGAAGACGATTTCTTTTATAACAAAAGTGCTACAGACCGTCACATGGCAGGTGGAAACTCTATGAATAACCGCGGTGCAGGTTCAATGCAGCTGATAAACTTCATGGTTGACCATTTGGATCCGCGTGTCCGTGTTTTCTTTGAAAAAAATGATTATAACCCCATTGTCATACAAGCATTCTATGATAAAGGGCAAAGACTACCTTCTTTTGTCGAAGAAAATGTCATATCAGAAGAAGTCAATGGAAAAAAAGTGTTTAAAGGCTGGAAAGCTCCGGGTGAACCATGGGTACGCTATTATGGCTTGCCTACAGAAGTGGACGCAGGTTTAGCGGACCAACATCCCGAATATGCCGATTATTTTGATAAAGCCGGAAAACTCTGGAAAGTTTCGGATAAGGACGGAAATGGAGAAACAACTTATTATCCATATTCTTCTTTGAATGAATATATGTTTGACAAGAAAGTCATTATTGACTATCCTGTGGCTCCGGGAGCTCCAAGAGTCCAAATAACCGATTTGTATGCATGGTATGGATTGTATTTATCTACAGCGGAAGTGAATTTGTATTTAGCGGAACTTAAGTTATTAAGCCAAGGACAAGATATCGGCTTCTCAGAAAGTGCCGAGTCTTATTTAAAGAAGGGCGTAGAGTACTCAATGCGTGCTTATGACAAACTGGCAGGTCTGAATCATATTCCATATTATGATAATACATTCGGTCAGGACAAATTTGATGTAAGCATCAAATTGCAGGAGAATGAAGTTGCCGGATTATTAAGCGATCCTATCTTGACTTTAGATGGTTCTGTAACAGAAAACTTAGAAAAGGTTTATTTGCAACAATACATTCACTTCATTTTCTTCCCGGCTGATCAATATATCATGATGCGTCGTTCAGGATGCCCCATGAAGGAAAGTAGTTTGTATCCTATGCTGAACCTTAATCCTAAAGTGACCAACTATCCATTACCTCGTCGTTTCCAAGTCACACAGCCAACGGTAGATGACAAGATGGGAAATATCAAGCGAGAAGCATATCAAGCTCAAGGATATTCCTATGGACCAGAACCTGCAACGTTAAATGCAGAACGTGTATGGTATGACAAGAAAGCTCCTCAATTTGGTGAAGGGCCTAATTTAAATTAACAACAGTCCGAAATATGACGCTAGTCCAGAATTATTAATTCATAAATTAGAAGGAAGAGGTTATGTGATACATTCTCTTCCTTTCTTTATTATGCCCGGAACATTTGATATTCTGATGCCGACAAAGCATATTACGCTAGATCATAGAGTCCCTTAACATTCATAACTATACAAAGAAGAAGAGCCACCTTCTCACGAAGGCAGCCCTTTCATTTGCTATTAATAATCTAGTAAGTTCCGATAAGTTTTGAATGCTTTCTTATCTAAGGAACAAACATTAACGCTCTTTTGTTTATTCCTCCATCGTAAAACTTTTCAGTATTTCTTCGGCCTCATTCTCTTTTTCCTTGCTATAGATTACGGATATATAAAAACCACTACCTGCAGCCTTGGTCAACAAACAAGCATAAAAACAATGATCCTCCTCACAAATTCCTTTTATACAAGTACCATAAAACTGTGATAACTCAAACTCCTGCACAGCAGACTGGTCTTTCACCCCGTCATCATTAGCATAGTCTTTTAATACACTTTTCAAGTCACCTTTTGTCATACCATCCGAGTCCAAAGACTGAACAGTAATATAATACTTAGAATTGTTCAGAAGAAAAGTTTCCTCTGTATCTTCCTCTACCAGAATCCCATTGGGAGCCTTAAAAGCCAAGCCGTAGGCTGTCCAGGTAACAGGAACCAAAGTTTGTGCACTCGCTGACAGACAGGCCAAGCATAAAAACACAAGAAACAGAACCTTTTTCATTTTCAATTATTTTACGAATAATATCTCCATCAGTTCCAAACTGACTACTTTTCTTTCGCACGGATTTCCACACGACGAATCTTCCCGCTGATGGTCTTCGGAAGCTCCTCCACAAACTCTATGACACGCGGATACTTATACGGAGCTGTCACGCGCTTCACATGATCTTGTAGTTCTTTTATCAATTCAGGACCTTCCTTGCCTTTAAAAGTTTTAGAAAGGACAATCGTTGCCTTTACCACCTGCCCACGAATTTCATCGGGCACGCCGGTAATAGCACATTCCACAACAGCCGGATGAGTCATCAAAGCACTTTCCACCTCGAACGGTCCTATACGGTAACCAGAACTCTTGATCACATCATCGGCACGGCCTACAAACCAAAAATAGCCATCCTCATCACGCCAAGCCACATCACCCGTATAATAAACGCCATCATGCCAAGCATCCTCCGTCAAATCCGGAGCACGATAATATTCTTTGAACAGCCCCAACGGTTTGCCCCTGTCCGTACGAATTACAATCTGACCTTGCTCTCCATCTTCGGCAGAACGCCCGTCGTGGGTCAACAAATCAATATCATATTGAGGATTAGGCACCCCCATGCTTCCCGGTTTTGGATCCATCCAAGGGAAAGTACCCAGCGTCAGAGTCGTTTCTGTCTGTCCAAAACCTTCCATCAAACGAATACCTGTGATTTTCTTGAACGTTTCATATACAGAATAGTTCAAAGCTTCTCCCGCTGTAGTACAATATTCCAAAGAAGAGAGATCATACTTGCTGATGTCCTCCTTAATCAAAAAACGATAAATAGTGGGAGGGGCACATAAAGAGGTGATATGATAATCCTGAATCTTTCCTAGAATATCCGCCGGTGTAAATTTCTCATGATCATACACAAAAATATTGGCACCAGCTATCATCTGCCCGTAAAGTTTTCCCCATACCGCTTTTCCCCAACCGGTATCGGCAATGGTAAGATGAAGGCTGTCACGATGCAAATTATGCCAGAAACCAGCAGTTACAATATGCCCCAAAGGGTATGTAAAATCATGTGCCACCATCTTAGGCTCACCTGTAGTGCCCGAAGTGAAATACATCAATGAAGTATCTTCATTCGTATTGGGATGTTCCGGTTTAGCAAACGGAGCCGCATTCTCAATACCTTTATGAAAGTCTTCAAATCCTTCCGGAATATCCGGCCCCACACTGACCAGCTTTCTCACCGAGGGAGAATCGGGCATGGCAGCTGTAATGTGTTTTGTTATCACATCTTCTCCGGCAGCAACAATCATCTTGATATCAGCAGCGTTACAACGATACACAATATCTTTCTTTGTAAGCAGGTGAGTGGCCGGAATGACCACCGCCCCTAATTTATGCAATGCGATGATGGAATACCAAAACTCGTAACGCCGCTTCAGTATCAGCATCACCTTGTCGCCATGACCAATACCAAGACTTTGGAAATAGGCAGCCGTCATATCAGTATACTTCTTCAAATCAGCGTATGTGTACTGAATGTGCTCCCCCCTGTCGTTCGT
Organism: Bacteroidaceae bacterium; assembly: GCA_011959205.1. Taxonomy (GTDB): domain Bacteria; phylum Bacteroidota; class Bacteroidia; order Bacteroidales; family Bacteroidaceae; genus Phocaeicola. The sequence goes on along the minus strand of BLLV01000140.1, from coordinate 17,717 downwards.
CCATAGCAACGCTTTCTTATCGGGTTCTTCTGTTGCCCAAGCATCCACTACATCATAACCGAAATTGAAGTTTTCAGGAACTTTAATCTTCAAATTCTTTATAAAATCCTCTTGCGAGATAAATGCAGTCTGTTCTAAGAATTTTTCTATCATACTATTATTCCATTAAAAATAGAGAATGAATTCAGGTCTCAATTCATCATAATATTACTGCCAGAAATTTCACCGTCTTACCATCCAATGCCATCATGCCATGCGGAATGGAAGAATCAAAATAAAGACTGTCACCCGGGTTCAAAATTAATTCTTTTCCATTCAGATTAAGTAACATTCTGCCTTCAATAACTAAATTGAATTCCTGCCCCTCGTGTGAATTGAAATGAATCGGGGTATCTTCCGGTTTCGGTTCTACTGTCACAATAAAAGGATCGGTTTTCCGTCCACGGAAACCGGAGGCTAATGACTGATATTTATACGCTTTAGTACGTTCCACCGACACACCCGATCCGTTACGGGTGAGATAATACGTGTTCATCTTCGGTTCTTCGCCAAACATCAGCACATCCAGTGCGACGCCATATTTACGGGCTATTTGCTGCAAGGCACTGACTGAAATATCCTTGTCTCCGCTTTCCATACCCAAATATTCTTCCACCGACAACTGACAACTTTCTGCCACTTCCTCGGGGGTCAGTTCCAGAACGTCCCTCAACCCTTGAAGACGTTCGGCAATTTGTTTTATCTGATCACTCATAATCATACTATTTTTATGCCCCAAAGATAGTGAAGATTTAAGAATTCCCAGTAACGATTCATTAAGTTTCGAAGAAAACTATTTAATGGACAACAAAACTGCACAAACACATCTATAATGAGCATAAATAAACTTTCAAAATCAGGGTCCCGACATACTTAGTTAAAGTTGTATGTATGAACACTCACTCCCTGAGCGGACGGCAGATAGTTGATGCCATACCAGCACATTTGAAGCAAGATAAAAGATACCAATAAAATAATCAAGGATTTCCGATAAGCCGATGGACAGTCCAGACGAAAGTGAATATAAACCAAATAACCAAACCAAGTAGCAGCCGCCCACGTTTCTTTGGGATCCCAGCCCCAATAGTGCCCCCAGGCTTTTTTTGCCCAAATAGCTCCGAACAACAATCCTAAGGTCATAAAGGCCAAACCAACATACACCAAGTTGTCACATAAAGCAAGTTCCTGCTTTTTGGGTGCTTTCTTTTTCAACCATAACAGATAAACAGCCATCACAGCGGCAGCCCCCAACATAGCGTAGGCAAACATATACACAATCACATGAGGTGCGAACCAAGGACTCTGCAAGGCCGGCATCAAAGTCTTGTTATGAATCTCAGGTTTGAACACATTGATGCAAATAAATACCAAAGACAGGATAAAGCTGAAACTCAGTATCCATTTATACTTCCAACGGATATATGTTATCAATCCGGCCAATGGCAAAAAAAAAGAATACCATAATCGGGTTTCTCCCATCGTCTGCATCGGCGGACGTTCCAACGAAATCCACATGGCTACAATAAAGCTGAAAAAAACAACCAGCCCGGCTAAAGTAAACCCATATACCCACACAACATGCTTCCCTTGCCAAGCAACAGCCGCACCAATACCCCAACAAATCAAGGCGGCAATGGCAAAAAATACAAAGCACTCCCAACTCATGCCAATTTCTCCTTTCGTCTTCCCGGCCGCGCCGTAGTAAACAGACAAACAGCACCTAAAATCATCAAACTTATGCCTACATATACGTATGGCAGCCAAGGGTCTCGTACCAATTCGAATACACAGACATCACTCCAGCGTCCTTTGGCCTCATCATAACCCAACTGATAAATTTTCCAGCCATCCAATTCAAAAGGTTTGTTCACCTCTATGGTTCCTTTCTGTCGCAAACCGCTTGCTGTGTACACTACGACCTCAGAAGCAAAACGTTGAGGTTCACGTTCCGGCATCGCCAGACTTACCTCATCATTCAGATTCAGTACCTTATTGGAGAACATAAAACTACCACAACTCACCCACCCTTCTCTTTGCTCGTTGGTTTTATGGTTCACGGCTTTCAGGTACACCGCATACGTAGATCCCATGGAACGGAATTCCGTAAATCTCAAAGTATCTTTTGTTGCTACAGAGGCTGCTTCAGGAACAGACTGCATAACAATCAAATGCCAGTCCTGCAACCTGCCTTCTTTCACCCCTTCTTCCAATAATAAATGAGCAGGAGCCTCTTCAGGCAATGCTTTTCCAGTCACATTATCTATCAACATGAGCTTAGGCGGATATTCATCGATGGTAAATTTTTTCAGTTCAATGGCTAATGGCAATTCCACTATTTGCCGGGTTGCTTCATTTAGTGCACGCCATTCGGCATTATCCAAAGAAGCAGTCATACGCAAGCGTTGCATATCCGCATTACCCAATGTCGCCGCAACCAAAACTATCAACAGCCCGATATGGTTAAGCAAAAAAGGAACTTTACGCCACCGGAAAGGCAAACCCACACGGAGAATGGCCATTCCCAATACCACAGTCATCCAGACATACAGCAAGACAAAAGACCACGAAGAGAGCATCTGAGAAAATCCCAACCATTCTTCCGGACCATCCAAGGAATAATGGGATGGAATTTGCTTAATCAATCCCATAAGGACAGTCATCCCCACCACCCAACCTAAGGAAGAAACCGCCGCCGCATAATGACTGAGCCAACCAAACAAATACACTTTTTTGCGGAAAGCATGCATTCCTCCCAGCCATACCAGAAATAAAAACAAGACAATGACATTGACAGGAAAAGCTACGCACTCCCACTTTATCTTGCCAGCGGCTGCCTGCAACAGGAATCCCACTGCAAGCAAACCGGCTCCTATCACCACACCTTCTTTATATTTCCACGGTTTATTCCACACAATCAGTTTCTACAGCTTCTCATCTTTTCCACAAAATCCCGAATCACCGGATACATGGCCTCAGGCGACTTCAGTTCATAACAAAGAGTTTCCAAAGGACACCAGCCTGTCCGCGCCCTGTTGCGGATACGGGGAACTACCTGTGCACATTCCACCTTTATCTTTGCCTGCTGCAACAAAGCCCATGCAGGTTCACTGATGATATCTGTATAAATCTCCCGGACTTCACCCAGCACCATCAATGCGGCAGCCGCTTTTCCTATCACCTTATCCGCAATCTGCGCTTCATGCAGAAAAGCCGGTTCCTGATTCAGCAAGTCATATAAATCGGCTACTCCGCGTTGGGTAAAAGTTCGGATTTCTCCTTTCCTTATTACACAGGAATAACCGCCATCATGCAACAATCTGATTAATTCGTCCATCTTTCCTTTCTATTTCATTTAGATAACACGATGCATCTCATGCCCCTCTACATAAATAGCACTAAACGGACGGCTCGGACAAAGATTTTCACAAGCGCCACAACCTATGCAGCGTTCCGTATTCACAACCGGTATTTTAAGTGATTTTTCATCATCGGCATCTTTGGGAACCATCAAAATAGCCCCCGTAGGACAATGACGGGCGCAGTTTCCACAACTTACCCCATCAGTATTCACTATACAATTCTGAGCAATCCACACAGCATGACCTATCTGTACAGATGACTTTTCAGCCAAATCAGCCAAGTGAATAGCATCGGTAGGACACACCTCCGCACATTTCGAACACTCAGGACGGCAATACCCACGCTCGTAGGACATCTCAGGTTGCATCAGATGTTTCAAATCACCAGACGGACGCAACACCTGATTAGGACACACTGACACACAAAGCTGGCAAGCCGTGCAGTGCTGCGCAAAATGGCGAAGACTCAATGCCCCGGCAGGCACAATAGAAGTGGCACGCTTGGGAATTTTCCTGTCAATCAAAGGAGCCAGACCGCCGTCCACTTTCTTCTCCTGCGCTTTCGCCACGGCACTTGCAGCAACCAAAGCCGAAACCGTAAGGAAGCCACGCCGTGCCGTATCTACCTTTTCAACATTTGAAGACGGCAAAGAAGCCGATTTCTTCGGAAGCATCTGCCCCGGTACATATTTTATCGCCCCTTGGCGGCACTTGCCCAAACAATCCATACATGCCACGCAACGAGAATAATCTATTTCATGCGCCTTGGGGTTGATGCAGGAAGACTTGCAATTACGCGCACAAAGTCCGCAACCATTACATTTAGACGTATCAATAACCGGTTTAAAATAAGAATATCTAGATAAGAATCCCAATACGGTACCCACCGGACAAATGGTATTGCAATAAGTTCTCCCTCCACGCCATGCTAAAATAAAAAGCACTATCACAGTACCCACTGCAACTGCAAAAGTAGAAAAACCTTTCATCCAAGTGTCCACCGAATAAAAAGCATAACTGTCCACACGCTCCGCCCATAGGGCAAGTACATTGTTTCCCCACTGATACAAAGATGCCAGCAGGTTAGAAATGATACGGCCGTATGCACTATAAGGTGCAAGTAAAGCCGCCAATGAAACCACCCCCGCCACCAAAGCGACGACAAACACCGCCAATACTCCGTAGCGCAACCACGACAAAGCAGGCGAATAGCGGAAACGATTCTTCTTTACCCTTCCCGAAATCCAGGAAATAATATCTTGAAACACCCCTAACGGGCAGACCACCGAACAATAGACACGCCCCAAAAGCAGCGTCAACAAAACAAGGGTCATTACCACCCCCACATTTAGTGCCAGCACGGCGGGCAAGAACTGTATTTTCGCCATCCAGCCGAACCATCCATGCACAGTTCCTGTAAAATCCAGGAACAGCAACGTGATCATTGTAAAGAACAAAAGAGCGGCGGCGAGTCTTATTTTACGTAACATAAGCATTCGTTATTTTATCATGTTTATCCCTTCCATTATAAATTCTCTTGTTTCAACTGCTCCACATACGCGTCTATACGATGCAGTTCTTTCGGAATATCGATCCGCTGCGGACAATGCGAGCTACATTGGTCGCACCCAGTACAACGGCTTGCCTGCCGCAGTTTGGGCACACTGCGGTCATACCCTATCAGGAAAGCACGCCTTGCCTGCCGATAGTTCTCATCCTGACTGCTTCCAGGCACATTTCCCTCATTGACACATTTATTATAATGAACCAGAATAGCCGGAATATCCAACCCATAAGGACAAGGCATACAATATTTGCAGTCATTGCAAGGAATCGTAGGGAACTTCAGCATCAACCGGGCTGTCTCTTCCAGAAACTCTTTTTCTTCCTCATCCAGAGGTTCCAAAGGAGAATAAGTCCGAAGGTTATCCTGCAAATGTTCCATATAAGTCATTCCACTCAGCACGCACAACACATCGGGATACGTACCGGCAAAACGGAACGCCCACGATGCCACACTGTTCTCCGGACGACGCTGCTTCAAACGCGCCACCAGGTGGTCGTTCAGCTTAGACAGACGTCCTCCCAACAGCGGCTCCATAATCACAACCGGAATTCCACGCTTGGCCAACTCTCCATACAAATATTCCGCATTCACATTCCGTTTGGAGGCATGACGCCAATCCACATAGTTCATCTGGATTTGTACAAAGTCCCATTTCACATCCAGCGACAATAAATAATCGAATACTTCCACCGCCCCGTGAAATGACCATCCCAGGTTACGGATGCGTCCTGCTTCGCGTTCTTTCAACAAAAAATCAAGGACTCCATTGTCAATATAACGGTCGTGGAAAGTCTTGATCCCTTCTCCTCCGCCTACGGAATGAAGCAAATAATAATCCAGATAATCTGTCTGCAATTCCTTCATCGACTGATGATACATCTTGATGGAATTCTCACGAGTATAGTTTTGGAAGTTGGACATTTTTGTCGCAATCAAGAGCTTTTCACGGGGGTAACGCTTCAAAGCCGCACCGGTGGCTCTTTCAGAAAAGCCCTGACAATAAACAGGAGATGTATCGAAATAATTCACTCCGTGAGCGATAGCATAATCCACCAGTTCATTCACCGCATCCTGGTCTATCACATTGCCATCGCTGTCCGGCGCAGGTTTCAACGGCCAGCGCATACATCCATACCCTAAAAGTGAAACACGTTCCCCTTTGGGAGAAGTACGATACGTCATTTTATCCACAGGCACTTCGCCCAGTGCGGAAGCCTCGGACGAAGCCGGTTTCCCATCGGAAGCACAACCATACAGGGCTGTCGCCGATGCAGCCGTACTGACGCCTACTATCTTCAGAAACTCCCTGCGGCTCATTTCCTCTTTATCTCTCTTTTCCATAACCTCTTTTTATACTTAAACACTGATTACCAATATTCGCAAAGATAAAAAGATTCCTTGAAATTTATTGCAACAAGGCACCTCATAATTGCATAAAATGCCAAAAACCTCTTTTATTTTCCGCATAATACCTCCCATTATACAGAACAGACCGAAGTGTGAATTAACTTTTCCGGTTGATATTGGCAAACAAAAAGGGAACGCGATATCTGCGTTCCCTTTTTGTCTATCAGTCCATTCCGATACGTTTCATCAACTCATCATATTCCTTCTCTTCCCTACATAGCGGCCTGTACCAAGTATATTTCAACACCACTGTAGTCACCACCAGCAGCAATGCCGACACGATGAATCCCCCTGTGCCGCGCACCACCAGATACATGGGCACAATGGTGAGACAGCACTGCCACACGATACCGGTCACCACATTGAACATATCCCGTTTGAAATGACGGTTGCGCGTCACCTGCGGATAACGTTCCACCGCTTTGTCCGCCACCGGTTTCCACCATCCCCACGGACGTACCCGGATGTAGAAGTTCACCAGTGTATCCTCGTCGGTGGGAGGTGCCGAGTACGTACCCACAATACAACCCACCAGCGAAATTCCGAACAGCACGGGGAAGAAATAAAGCACCAGCGAATCGGGCACCGTAAACTTCATCACAATGGCAGCCACCACGCCCGAGGTCATTCCCCAAAAATACCCCTCGCCGTTGAACCGCCACCAGTGCCACTTCAGCACATTGGCGGCAATGTATCCGCCGAACAACGCGCCCACAATCCACTGGAAAATCTCGTTGATATCCTTCAGGAAGAAGCCCATCACCGTGCTGATAACCACCACCAGCACCGAGATGAGGTAACTCGCCCGTATCTGTGTCTTGACGGAAGCCCCCGGGTTGATATACTTCAGATAAATATCATTCACCACGTATGCCGGAGCCGCATTCACCGTAGAAGCGAACGTAGACATGAACGCCGACAGCAGCCCTGCCAGCAACAAACCCGCCAGCCCCACCGGCACATACTTCGTAATCAGGTGAGGAAGAATCGTTTCGAAATCCGTGTGGGTGGCCGTCATCTGCTCCAGCCCGCCATCCACTTTAAAGAAATAGATAGCCAGCAGCGCAAATCCCATAATCATCAGGTAACGCGGAATCAGCAGAATGACCGGCACAGAGCCACTCATCAGTGCCGCCTCCTTGGGCGACTTGCACGACAGAATCTTCTGCATGTCATAGTTCGGAGCAGGCCCCGCCATACTCATAAAGATCCCTTTCAGCAACGCCATCATCACAAAGATGCCCATCAGGCTGTAAGGTTCGTTTGCCATGCGTTCCGTCAGCAGCCCCATCCGTTCGCTCCAGTCAATGTCCAGCGTCCAGCCGAAGAAAGGCGATTCCCACCCTGCAGGCACAAACTCCCTGATCATTTCGGGCGCCACCATGTTCATGCCGATAATGGCAATGACCACGCCCGCCACCGTCATGATGAGAAACTGCACCACATCCGTCCACACAATGCTGAGCATACCGCCCAGCATCACATAGAATGTAGCAATGGCCGTAAAGAAGATGCCATAGAAATGAGGCACATATTGTGCCGGAATATCCCAAGGCACATACTGCGACACCACCTCCCACGGAAAGAAAATCTCCATGAACTTACCTATTCCGATAAACCCGTAGCTCAGGAAGCCCAGCACGCTGAGCAGGGCAAAGACAATGACAATGGTATGCGAGAGTGTCGCCCCCCGCCCCTGCCCGAAACGAGTCTTTATCCATTCGGCACCTGTCAGCACATTGCTCCGGCGGAGCCACACCGACAGATAGACCATCAGAAAAATCTGGTTGAACACGGGCCACAACCACGGAATCCACAGGCTTTTGAACCCGTAAGCAAAAGCCCAGTACACCATCAGCATGGTGCCGGTGATGTCGAACATGCCCGACGCATTGGACAACCCCAACATGTAAAACGGCAACGACTTACCACCCAGGAAATAAGAATCCATGTTCTTTGCCGCCTTCTTTTTCAGAAACAGCCCGATGGCGACAATAACCATCAGATAAGCACAAATAATCAGAATATCAACGATATGTAGTTTCATAGTATCCGCCTTTCCTCTTTTATTCGAACACCTGTGTCATAGGCCGTCCTATCCACACCTGCGGCTGCTCCAAATTGAAAACAGACGCTATGGTAGACGCGCAGTCAAACTGCATCATGCTCTCTTCGAAGGCTCCCCCCTTCCTGATGTTCTTCCCGGCAATGATGAACGGCGTTTCCATCTCCTCCATGGTTTTTCCGCCATGTCCTTTGTTGATTCCCCCGTGGTCGGCAGTGACAATGATGATGCTGTTCTCATAAATGCCCGCTTCCTTAATGGCATCCACGATGCGCCCCACATAGCCGTCCAATTCTCTCAGTTTGGCATAATAAGCCGGGGTGTCGTGTCCGTCACCGTGCCCCACGTGGTCGGGGTTGTCAAAGCAGAAGGCACTCAGCACCGGTTTCTTCTGCATAATGTACTCACATGCCATGTCACACAGAGCCGTGGGATGCGTGTTATAGTCAGGTGCCTGCGCATGATGGTTCAAGGCCAGCGTATCCACCAAATACTTGATGCCGCCCCATTCATACAGCACACCCATCTCGGCATCGGGAGCCGCCTTGCGCAACTCGCTGAACACGGTGGGAAAAATGCCGTGCTCGTTCAGCACCCGCGAGGGCAGTTCGGGCGTTCTCGATCCCCACTCCGTGTACCCGTGCAGTTCGGGTCCCGCCCCCATAAACATGGAAGCCCAGTTTACGGCACTGGATGAAGGAAGCACACTACGTTTTTTCAGCGTGTAGCATCCGGCATCCATCAGCGCCTTCACGTTCGGCATATCCGCCTTTTCCACACTGTAGGCCCCCCATCCGTCCAGACCGATGACAAACACATGTTCCGCTTTCCATTCCGGAGCCTTGCGGCAACCCGACAACACCATTACGGCTATGTACATAGCCCATAAAGCAATCTTTTTCATACGTTATTTCAATTAATTTTTCGGTTTTATGTTACAAAAATAGCCATTTATTTCCTTACCCACAAGGAAATAAATGGCATTATCCACTTCCCTTTCCACCTAAAAAACAACCGTGCCGCATTAAAAACGACTTTATTCTATCAGTCAGTACCTTTATATTAACCTTTTATTTTATCTGTTCAGAAACGCCTCGTTACGGTCTATCAGCGCATTTACCGTCGCCACCGAAGTAGCGGAACGCAATCCGTCGGCAGGCGTGTGCAGGCAGTAGTCCACCAAGCGGTCTACCGTAGAGACTGCCACATGCATCCGCGTGTCGCTGGAGGCATAATAGATGTATACCGTGCCGTCGTCGTCGGCTATCCATCCGTTCGAGAAAAGCACGTTGGACACATCGCCCACCCTTTCACCCGCCAGCGGAGCCAGCAGATAACCGGCCGGCTCGGCTATGACGCGCCACGGTTCATCGGCAGCGGTCATATACAGATAGAGCACATAGCGCAGTCCGGCGGCACATCCGCGTACCCCGTGCGCCAAGTGCAGCCACCCTTGGGGCGTGCGGATGGGGTGAGGTCCCTCTCCGTTCTTCACCTCCTTGATGGTGTGATAATGACGGTGGTTTATAATCATTTCGTCCTCCACCTCCGCCCGGGTGATGTCGTCTATCAACGCCCATCCTATTCCTCCCCCGTTTCCGGCATTAATGAAATCATCCTGCGGACGGGTGTAGAGGGCATATTTCCCGTTCACAAACTCGGGATGCAACACCACATTGCGTTGCTGGCTCGCTGCTTTCAGGTCGGGCAACCGTTCCCAGTCCACCAGGTTGCGTGTACGTACGATTCCCGCCTTTGCCACCGCTGCCGACAGGTCGCCCGCCGGTGCAGTGCCGTCATGGCGTTCGCTGCAAAAGATGCCATAAATCCATCCGTCCTGATGGGCGGTGAGACGCATGTCGTACACATTGGTTTCCGCCGGATCCATGTCGGGCAATGCCAGCGGACGTTTCCAGAAGCGGAAATTGTCCACCCCGTTAGGGCTTTCGGCTATGGCAAAGAACGACTTCCGGTCCGCTCCCTCCACGCGCACCACCATCAGATATTTTCCGTTCCATTTCATGGCACCGCTGTTCATGGTGGCATTGAAGCTGATGCGCTCCATGCAATAAGGGTTGGTGGCGGGATTGAAGTCGTAACGCCACTCCAAGGGAATATGTGCTCGGGTCAATACGGGATGGACATAACGGCGGATGACCCCGTTTGCCTCTTCCTGCATTTCGTTAGGACGTTGCAACAACGCTTCTTGGCGTTGGCGCAGTGCTTCTATTTGCTTTTTGAAATATTCGTTCATATCTTGTTTTCTTTTCATTGTTATCAATCCATCTTTTACAGCAAAAATAATGCAATCCAAGCACCCAGAATAATACTATTTTATCAAAAAACAATCATATTCTATACAATATTGCTATTGGTTATCAGGATAAAGAGGCATACGATAAACCCGCTGGTAAATTGCATCTTCCAGTTCCAATTCAAACACAACCTCCTGCGTTTCAGGATCTACTTCTGTTACTCGTGCACCATAAGTACCATTACTAAGTACATTGCTCATGCCCGGACAAATTAATCTATTACCCGTTTGCTCCAAATATTGCACCCCAGAACGAGCCGGAGTAAAATATGCGGCACCACGTTCTTTTCCATATTGCCAAACTTGGCGAACAGTACGGTTCTCTTCATCCACCTCATATTCTATACCACAAGTATAAATATTTCTCCTATCTGTAAAATCCAGTTTGAAGTTACGCCCATAACCATTATTGAAATAAAAAATGTGTCCATTAGGTAATGGAACAGCTGTATGACACCCCCAAGGCCATTCAAAATCATCACAATTCTTCGTTCCGGCTATCACCTCAGGATCAGTAATAGGAGTTCCGTCAGCATGAAGAGGATTCAATAATAATTTCAAGTATCTATCTCTCCAATATCCATGAGCCGATATAATCCATTCAATACCTCCTGCTTTATTAAATTTAAAGATTCCTTGATAACGAGCTGTAGCTAAATAATCCTCTCCCCACTCTATTATACCATTATTATGCGCCCAATTACTAGCACTTTGCGCAAAAGGGTCTGAAGTTAAATTATAATCAGTCATTCCATAGCGAGCCGAATCCAACATGTGCACCAAGTCCCATTCTTTCAATATCTCCCCTTTTTCGGGATCCATCATAATAATAAAATCATTTATCCGCACATCTTGTCCATTAGCGATTTTAGCAGAAGTCTTGCTCACTGTAGCTAATATATTGCCTTGCTTATCTTGAGATATGGCATGATGCACAGTATATCCTCTTTCCAGCATATCCCAATTATGAATCGTATTTCCCATCATATCCACTTCCACCATTCGATGATGATTTCCATCACCAGTCATATAATGTCCATTCTGCATCCGGATCAATCCGCATCCAATTCCGATATATCGATGTTCATCCGACTTCTCCCAATCAAGAACCCAACGAATTTCCCCATCAGCATCCACCATATAAGGAATAGACGTATCCGTTTCATCTTGCCCGGGAGAGTTGACCAGATTCATACCAGGTTCCATTCGGTCATATTGAACTTCCACCACTCTAATATCCTTAGGTAATCTTCTGTTTTCCAAAGTCTTTGTTTGAAGTTTCAAATCAGACCGGGCACGTTCATTTCCTTGCAGGTCTGTATAAATTAAAGTAACTTCGTTATTATAATTCGGATAAAGTCCCAATACTGGAATATTCTGCTTTAATCCCACATCCTTAAATGTATATTCCACATCAGGCGTACGTTTTCCCGGTTTGCTGTGTACAATCAGTTTAATGCGTCCTAATACAGGCAATTTTACAACCACATTGGCCGATAATGGATTGCAACCGGAAGGATTGACTGTAGAACTCAATATCAAGTTGTCAATCGAAGTGCCTAAGGTAGGTATAACATAAGTGCTTCCATTGACAAATGTCAAAGTCGTTTTCCAGTTTTCCGCATCCACATCTACACTTTGGATTAACTCTTGCGGAAAAATTACTTTATTGGACTCAAATAACAAAACACACTGCTCACGTTCTTGAGAAACAGATTTCAATAAATCATTTTCCCTCAACTGGTTTTGTATATCCTGCATAGCTTGGGTACAATCCTGTTCTTCATCACTACATGACAAAAATACAAATATCATAACCAACAAAAAGCATAAATAATATCCTATCTTTTTCATTTGACCTCATTATTTTACAGAGGGGGGAGAGATTCCTCTCCCCTCATACATTTTAATTATCAGTTCAATACTATTATCTCCATTCCGGTTTTTGCTCCAAATTCAAATTAGCATCCACCTCTGCCTGAGGTATTGGGAAATATAAGAATTTAGCTTCAAAATGATCAAATCCCTGTGTATCCGAAATTCGGTCTGTCAGCTCATATCCAACCAATACCGGTTTGCCATCTTCATCTTCTTCATAAAGCAACTTATAATGCTCAGAATCAGTTTTGCGTTCATGCATAATAGCTCCCAGTTTAGCGGGGTCATTTCCGTACCAACGAACCATATCATCCCAACGTATATTCTCTCCGGCAAATTCCAACAATTTCTGTTTCTGGAGTTCTGTCATAATAGCATCTTTCCCACTCAAGTTTTTTTCTGGCAAACCAGCACGCACACGAATGCGGTTAATGTCTTTCATAGCACCGCTTTCATCACCGGTTTCCAAACAAGCCTCAGCATGAAGCAACAGAACTTCCGCAAAACGCATTATGCGTAAATTATTGATACGCCCTGCATCGTTAGAATACATTGTACATCCTGTGGGAACCCACCAAGCAGCAAATTTCTTCATCAAGAAACGACCCTTAACCCCTTCTATGATTGGATAAGCAGGGGCATATCCTTGCTTGGCAATACCATATTTTCCATCACCTTCCGGTAATGCCGTCCATTTAAACATATCATCAAATTCCACTTTATCACCATAGAATTTTTCATCCGGCTTCACATCACCGAAATCAGAATATTTAAAGAAGCACGTAGTGTACATACGCTTATCCCATTTGGAATCAGAGCCTTCCGGACGTTGTTCGGATATAAATTCTTTGATCAAATAGGGAGAAGGCTGCATTTTATACCAACCACCGCCAATATTCTCACCTTTCAGAGTCGGGCCGAAGTAATGAGCAAGGTTGCTTCCCATAAACGAATCGTCACTAGTACCGTTTCCCCAAGAATCGCCAGAATTACCTTTGGCATCATAATTGATTTCCCAAATAGATTCAGCATTAAATTCCGTATCATCACGGAAATTGTCTTCATACTTTTGAGTCAAATCGTAACCATAACCATTCATAACAGTTTCAAGTTCCGCCTTAGCTGCCTGATAATCTCCTTTCCAAATATAAGCTTTCCCTAGCATGGCAATAGCCGCACCTTGAGTTACACGACCGTTCTCATCACTTGAACGAAGTTTAGGCAAACGAGACTTAGCTTCCTTAAAGTCAGAAATAGCCTGTTCCAACACTTCATCCCCGCTAGACAGTCCATGAGTTTCCGGATCTGCATCCTGCGGAAGAGTACGAATAACCGCATCACGATAATCAGTACGCAAACGGAAATACCAGAATCCACGTAAGAAATAAGCCTCACCTATCATCTGCTCACGTTTGGTTTCGTCCATATCAACCGTAGCCGCACGATATATGAATTCGTTCGCCATCTGAATACCTTCATAGATGTTTCCCCAACTTAAATCCTTCGTATTTGTTGTGTTGACAAACGACAAATATTCCCAAATATAGGGTTCTTCTCCACGAGTAGGATAAAGGTCATCGCCACGCATCTGAAGGTGCATGATGCCTTCCAATCCACCATAATATCCACTAGTCATACGACGGAAAGGATTATACACTGCGGACAAGCCTTTCATCACATTGGCTTCGGATGTCCAAAAAGTTGCAGGAGTCTGGCGGTTGGGATCAACCTCATTCAGAAAATCATCACTGCAAGAGGAAAGCAACATTGGGGCTATAGCCAATGCAGCTATATATTTTATAAAATTCTTTTTCATATTCTACAAATATTACTTTGTCTTAATTAGAAATTCACTTGTAAACCAAAGGTAATAGTACGTGCCATCGGATAACGACCATCATCACAACCACGGGTCATTACACCCGAGCCACCTGATGTACCGGCACCATCGGCATCTACCATGCCCAAGTCAGGAGTATATCCTTTATAATCGGTAATAGTGAAAAGATTTTCCATAGCCGTATAAACACGTACATTTTGCAAACCGGCTTTAGACACCCACATTTTAGGCAATGTATACCCCAATTCCAAAGTTTTCAAGCGCAAGAATGAGCCATTTTCCAACCAACGGTCTGTATAGCCCCAGTTTGTACCATTAGGATCACTAGTTCCAAACAGACAGCGAGGGATGTTAGTATGATTGTTTTCAGTCCAGCTATTCAAACGTTCTGTATATTGGTTTCCTGTTGATTCATTATAAACCGTATTATAATATTGGGCATTATAAATCTTATTGCCAAAATTTCCATCAAAGAACATATTCAAATCCAAACCCTTCCATTCAGCACCTAAACTTACGCCCAAGTTCACTTTCGGGAAAGCAGAACCTACATCTTGACGGTCGTTATTGTCAATCTTACCATCTCCGTTATAATCCACGAAACGCAAATCACCCGGTTGTGCATTAGGTTGAATCTTATTACCGTTCTTATCTACATACGCATCAATTTCTTGTTGACTTTGGAATACGCCATCTGTCTTTATCAAATTGAAATAACCTATGGGATGACCAGTCTTGGCATAAGTGATTGTTCCTTTGGCGTGAGGATTGAATCCCTGCCATTCATCACGGCTTCCATTTACTTCTGTCAATTCATTCTTAATAAAGGTGGCATTAACACCTACATGATAATACAAATCGCCTACATTATTACGGTGATTCAATGAAATTTCAAATCCTTTGTTTTCTACTGTACCTGCATTCACTGTAGGATTTCCACTCAAACCAAAACTTAAAGACTGCGGCATAGACAACAACATGTCTTCTGTTTTCTGAACAAAATAATCGGCACTGACACTGAACTTGTTATTCAAGAAAGCCAAATCCAAACCAAAGTTCAAAGTCTTCGTCTTTTCCCAAGTCACATTCATAGGTGAAGTCCATTCTTTACCGGTAATAGCACCTTCCCAAAGTCCTGTACCCATCACATTATTCATGCCCTTATAAACAACAGACTGGGTAGCATAATTGCCAATACCACTCAAATTACCCAAAACACCATAGCTGGCACGCACTTTCAATTCATTCATGGTTTCCTTGACATTTTCAAAGAAATCTTCATTCATCACATTCCAACCCAACGATACAGAAGGGAATGTTCCCCAACGGTTTCCGTCTGCGAATTTGGAAGAACCGTCCCGACGAATAGAAGCAGACAACATATAACGATCGGCATACGAATACATCACACGGCCGAACATAGAAACCATTGTATTAGCCCAAGCACTACCCGATGTATTTTGTGAAGAAACCGAACCGGCATCAATCACAGCGAAACCTTCGGGAAAATCCTTACGTCCCGCACCAAAGCCGCGAGCATTGTTACGCTGAGCAGAATAACCGGCCAAAGCAGAAACAGTATGTTGTCCAAACGTATTGTCATAGTGAATGGTATTTTCTATCAACCAGTCATTTTCCCAATTGGTACTTTCAGACAATTCCGCTTCATTTCTTTGTGAAGTCGAACTAAAATAGTAAGGCGAACGATATGTATAATTACGTCTTGTATATTTGTTAATACCTACATTGAATTTGTACTTCAAACCTTTCAAGCCCAAATCCACTTCTGCATAGCCATTCAACAAAATGTCTATTCCATGTCTTTGGCAATCATTGGCTTCCGTCCAACCCACAGGATTATCTCCTCTTGTCCATTCCGGAGCAACTCCCCAAGCACCATTTTCATCATACACATTCCACATAGGCACTGCTGTCAAAGCAGAAGTATATGACACATCTTCATATTCTTTTTTATAGAATTTCATCATTACCGTAGTTCCCATACGTAAATGATTATTAAAGAAAGAGAACGTGTTTTTAGAACGGATGTTCCATGCTTCATAACCGGTAGTATTCACAATACCGTCCTGATTAAGATAACTTCCTGATACATTATAGGTAGAAGTTTTGTTTCCTCCAGATACGTTCAAGCTAACCTTGCTCACCATAGCTGAGTTATAAAGTTCTTTCTGCCAATCTGTTCCAGCACCTCCATTCCAATTCAGCAATCCTTCTGCCGAACTATAACCGGTAGCTTTTGCCAAATCACGAAGCTGATTACCATCCATCACATCAATATATTTAGCAACCATCTGTACACCTGTATAGGCATCTACCGTCACACGAGTAGGAGTTTCCACACGGCCGCCCTTAGTAGTAACCAACACAACACCATTAGCAGCACGAGAACCATAAATAGCAGCTGCAGAGGCATCCTTCAGCACTTCAATAGACTGAATGTCAGCGGGATCAACCATATTGATATCACCATACACACCATCGATCACATAAAGTGGACTGGTAGCACTCAATGAACTGATACCACGAACATTAATATTCAATCCTTCCCCCGGCTGACCGTTGGCAGCCGACACTGTAACACCAGCAATTCTTCCTTGCAAAGCCGCTGAAGCACTACGTGCTACACTTGCCTGTAACTCTTTACCAGAAACAGAAGCGACTGCACCTGTCAAATGGCTTTTCTTCACTGCACCGTAACCGATAACCACCACTTCGTCCAGCAATTCACCTTCCGACAATTTCACATTAATCACACTACGCCCATCAACCTTAACAACTTGTTCCTGATAGCCCACATAAGTAAACTTCAAAGACTGACCGGAATTAGCCTTAATGGTATATTTACCATCAAAATCGGTAATCACGCCATCCGTAGTTCCTACAACCACAACAGCCGCACCAATCAACGGATTATCATCCGCATCCGTCACTGTTCCAGTAACAGTGATTTGCTGGGCATACGCACATATACTAAATATGCACAGCAACCATGTAAATGCAATTTGTTTCATAAATAATGATTAGAATTTAATTAAAAATATTATTTCAAGATTAACTAAAAATAGATTTCCAACATGTTATTGCTTTCGCAAACAACGGTAATCACCAATAAAAGAATGGCAACTGACAATAAGAATGTTTTTGTTTTCATAGTCCTTTGAATTAAAAATTAACATTGCAAAGATGGCAATTCAAGCAAGCAGGAACAAATACAATTCAAGCATTAA
>BLLV01000139.1 GCA_011959205.1 Bacteroidaceae bacterium | reverse complement strand
AGGAACAAATACAATTCAAGCATTAAACAATGAAATCCTATCAAGATCAAAAAAAGCATTGTTTAAAATAATAAAGATGGATTACCTTGAAGTTCAATCGCACAAAAATATCACCTAGTTTTATATAATATTAAAAACAAAGGCTATTAACGAAAAAAGAGTCACTGAAATGAAAAGTCCAGCAACTCCTTTATGTATATTTCAATTTTATATTTATCGCTTCCAATTATATCTTGGCAAGAATGTTTTCACACTACCCACATCATTTTGTTTGTTGTTTATAAAAACAGAGAAAGAAGGAATTACTCGCATAAAACAATTAAGAGTTGAATGATAAACCCCCACTTTAGGATCAAACCTTAGCAACTCACACTCTTTTGGAATATTTCCATCAGGCCTGTATTCCTTCATTTTTATAGGAACTAAGAGTTTCAATATTTTGCGATGCTCCATTGTAACACTTTCATCACTAAACAATAGTTGGTTACTTTCATTATCTTTATATAGGTCGGTCATAACCCCATTACCTCCTAATTCTCCACGATCAAATCCGCTATTATTATAAACACACTCGGGAGCACCTTTACTATAATTAACAAGTTCACATTGAACTGTACTTCCTTGTAACTTATTCTGCAATTTGGGATTCATAATTATAGAGCATTCATTTGTACTCCAACTTGTTCTATAATAGTAATCTTCACCACTTATATGATCCAAATAACCATGAGGTTCAATGAAAGAACAAGGCCAAGTTTCCAAGTTCCAAGCACCTAAAGCACCCAAAGAGTTCGTTTTTAAAGTAATCGATTTTATCGGACTAGGATTCTCCATAACCAAACTTCCATTCAAATTAATGGTTCCATGCGTTTTCAACTGAATATCTTGTGTCGTGGTAGTTTCTTTATTAAATCTAGAAACTAATGAATTCAACAGCAGTTTGGCACCAGCAGCTACTATTCCGGCAACAGCAACCCGGCTGTTATTTTCCGTCAGGTTCTTTCCAAATTTATTATTATACCACTTTTCCGCACTTTTCCCTGTCAGGTTGGCAACTCCATTCACCATGGAAGAGAACGGATTGGAGCTGGACTTGGAAATCAACATACCATTAGTAGCACTATCATACTCTCCACCCAAATTTATATTCTGAACATTATATGTGACAGCAGAGATTCGCAAGCTACTACATAAAGGAGAAGGATCGTAAGCCAGCTCCACCTGAAAGCAGTTCCATCCGGTAGAAAAACCTTTTGAAGTTTTTTCTGTAAGGTTAGTCACATCAATAGAAGTCCTACCACTATCATAACAAACAGGATCTGCCACTTGATCTGCAAAATTAAGATACTTCTGTTTGCCTCCATCAAATTGCAAACGCCAGATCCCCATATTGTTAGTCTGATAATTTTCCAAGTAATAGAATACTTTCAGAATACCAGTAGTATAATTATGAAATATCAAATAATTCTGTCCTTGGTCATTGTTGGAAGTCATAGTATGGGCAATAAGTTCCCAACCATCTTCCTTTTTAATATCCCTCATTACATCAACCGGAATATCACCTGAAGCATAATTCGCCCAAGGAGTAACAACAGTAATGCCGGAAGATAATGTCACCTTATCTATTGTCTCCCAATCGGATTCAAGTACTGCAGATCGAGATATTGGCTCATCAACTAAAGGATAAACTACTCCCGCAGTATATTCAGCCGACTGTTTCACTATTGGTAAAGATTCATTCTCTAAAACCAATTCTTCACTACATCCTGTTAAAAACAAAATGCCGGCTAACAAAACGTACCATTTGTTTCCCATAATATGATTATTTAAAGTTACATTGCAAAGATGGCAATTCAAGCAAGCAGGAACAAATACAATTCAAGCATTAA
>BLLV01000138.1 GCA_011959205.1 Bacteroidaceae bacterium | reverse complement strand
TGTAGCTAACACTTGAAAAGGGACCCGGAACAACATTTAAAAAGTGCCCCACCCATGGGTATGTTTAACCGAACAAAATTGGTATATTCATAAAAACCAATGGCGTTCATAATATGTACCACATGGAAGAAAGAGATTCCATAATTCTCGCCTATAGGCGTGACGGATTGAGCATCCGTGAGATCGCCCGTCGTAACGGCATGAGCCGCAAGACTGTACGCAAGTATCTCCGGGCTTTCGAACAAGCGGTCGGTGACAACCCCGATGCGGAAGCAATGGACACGTACCTGCAGCAGCCGGTGCGCTATGACAGCAGCAAACGTGTCCGCAGAGTGATGAACCAGCAGGTGATGGAGGCGATAGACGGCTTCATGGCCCGCAACCGGTCTAATGCCGCGGCCGGATTGCGCAAGCAGCAGATGCGCAAGATTGACATGTGGCGCCGGTTGCGCGATCAAGGCATAGAGATTGCCTATTCGACGGTATGCCAGTATGTCCGTGCATTGGAAGTGGCGGTGTCCGCTCCAGCCAAGTCCCCGGCGGCGTTCATCCGCCAGGAGTATGAACCGGGGTTCCGGTGCGAGTTTGACTGGGGCGTGCTGACACTTTGGATTGCCGGTGTCAAGACGAAGCTGCACATGGCCGTGTTCACGATGAACCATAGCAACCTGCGGCGGGCATACCTGTTCTCCCGCGAGGACACGTTGGCCCTGATGGAAGCACACCGCAACTGCTTCCGTGCTTTGGGGGGCACGCCGCAAGTAATGGCCTACGATAACATGCGGGTGGCCGTCAAGAAGTTCCTTGGACAGGAGCGCGAACATACCGATGCCCTGCGCCGCATGGAACTCCACTATTGTTTCACCCCTCATTTCTGTAATCCGCGTTCGGGATGGGAGAAAGGTAAGGTGGAGCGTTCGGTGGAACATATCCGCCGGCGGGCTTTCGCCTATGATGTCCGTTTCGGTTCGCTGGAGCAGGCGCAGTGTCATCTTGACAAGGTCTGTGACAGGCTCAACGGGGAGGCTTCCAACATGTCTGCGCAAGAGAAGAAGGAGCGCGTACAGGCCGATATTGCGGCTTTGCGGCCGCTTGACCACGGTGACATGGGCTGCTTTGAGCAGCGGCATGCCCGTGTCGGGAAGTATTCCACCATTACCGTCGATGGTGTGCATTACTCTGTGCCTGACCGGCTTGTCGGTCGGGAGGTACCCATAAAGATGTATTCCGAGCGTATTGTCGTGCTTGACGGTCGCGACAAGGTAGCCACGCATGTACGCTCCCGGCGTCTCGGTGACTGGTGTATCGACCTGATGCACTATCTGGGCACGTTCCTTCGCAAGCCTGCGGCGTTGGGACGATCCACGGCCATGCGACAGGTACACCCGGACGTGGCGGCACTGTTTCGCAAACATTTTACGGATTCTCCCAGATCGTTTGTCGAACTGCTCGTGTTTACCCGTGACAACCAGCGCACTTATGCCGACATACTGGCTGCGGCAGACCGTCTGTCCTCCCGGGGACTCAAACGCCTGTCTTCCGAACAATTGAGCGCCGAGATGCTGGCCAGTGACGGCAATGGAACCGCAAACGTCCGTCAAGACGCGGCCACCCTGACCCCGTCCGATCCACAACAGACCGCCATTGAAGAATCGGCCTCACAGACATTGGACACACTTTCGGCGATGATCGGATGTGGCGCCACACAACAACCTGTAAACAAAGTTACCGTCTAACAACATAAAAATTGCATAGCAATGGAACAAAACGAAAATCAAGACTCCATACGCGAACGGATACGTGCGTATGCCTTCGACCTCAAACTCCCTCTGGTACGACGCGACATCGACCTGCTTATACAGCAAGGACTTGATGAACGATGGAACCTGTGGATGTTCACGGCCGAACTCCTGCGTCAGGAAAAAGAAAACCGCTCGGAGAACCAGCGTCGGCATCGCATCAAAAATGCCGCGTTCCCACAGTTGCGATACCTCAACGAAATAGACACGGACGCGCTTCCGCCAGAAGCGCGGAAGGCCTTGCCAAACCTTGAGACACTTGATTTCATCAAGGAAGGGCGCAACCTTATACTATACGGGAATCCCGGTACCGGAAAGACCCATCTGGCTACAGCCTTGGGGATTGCGGCCTGTAACGCGGGATACTCCGTACTGTTCACTTCCGTGCCCAGACTGCTTACGCAGATAAGGGAATGCCGGAACGCAATGACACTAAGGGCACTCGAGAACAAGTTCGAACGATACGACATGGTCATCTGCGACGAGTTCGGATACGTTTCTTGTGACAAGGCGGGAGCGGAGATGTTGTTCAACCATCTGTCACTCAGAACTGACAAGAAAACAACCGTCATTACAACAAATCTCGCATTCAACAGATGGGACGAGATTATTGCAGACAAAGTACTAGTTACAGCAATGGTAGACAGGCTAACGCACAAGGCGATTCTACTGAACATGACGGGAAAATCGTACAGAATGAAAGAAACACAAGATATGATAAATAAACAAATTTAATTAACTTTGCAAAACCTATCGGGTGGTACACGTTTCAAATGCTACCCGGGTCCCTTTTCAAGTGTTAGCTACA
>BLLV01000137.1 GCA_011959205.1 Bacteroidaceae bacterium | reverse complement strand
TTGTAGAGTTTCAGGGCCTCTTTCTCCGCCCGCTCGGTCGTGTAGGTCATGTAGCACTCGTGCGGTTCCTCCACGCCGTACACGCCGCTGGTGCTTCCCCGGCGGATGAACACCTCGCGGAAGAAGCTGCGCCCTTCCTTGTTTTCGAGGCGGTTGATGGTGAAGATTTTCTTGCAGTCCACGTCCGTAAGCCCGAGAATGGCCTTGATTTCATCGAACCTCTCGCGGAACTTGCTCTGGTCGAGCAGCATCACCACGTCCGAGTTGTTGATGATGGCCTCCTTGACGATAGGACTGCCGATGATGTCCTGTATCTCCTGCGTCACCACGCCCACCGAAGCCCAAAACTTACGGGCCGTCTTGTACATGAACTTGATGTACTCGGCCATGAGCGGGCTGGCAATGGCTTTCCATGCCTCCTCGATGACCAGGACCTTGCGGTTCTTCTTGATACGCATCTTCTGCAGGAACACGTCCATGATAATCAGCGTAACAAGAGGGAACAGGAGAGGATCATCTTTTATACTGTCGATTTCAAAGACAATGAACGTTTCGTCAAACAGCGAGCTGTCCATGTTTTCGTTCAACGTCTTATCATGGTTGCCGCCACGGTAAAAGTCTTTCATCATGTAGCGGTATGTCGAAATGTCAATACCCGAAATACGGTTTTCGTCGCAGATGTCTGGAATACGTTGCACGGAAAACTCGTAGAACGAGTTGAAAGACAGCTCTTCCACTTTTAACTCCTTGCGGCGATGTTCCATTTCGTTAATCATGCGTTCGATGCGCCCGGCACGCTGCACCTCGTTTTCTTCCTGCCGTTCGCTGTGGTTGCGGTCGTCGATAACGAGGCTCTTGCGCAAATCCTCGCGCTGCATAGGCGTGAAGCCGTCGAACCCATTGAAATAAGTGTCGTAATACTCCGTGATGACCTGTTCTATCAGACGCTCCTCCGTCTTTGTGACCGTGCCCTGCGAACCTTTCCAGATGAGCAGCACGAGATTCTTGAGGAAACCGGTTTTCTCCACGTTCATCTCCTCGCGGTGGATGCGGAACGGGTTCATCGTGATAGGCTTCTCTTCCGTGTAGCTGATGTACTTGCCGTTCAGGTACTCGCAAAGTCCCTCGTAGCTGTTTCCCGTATCGACCATCACCACGTCCGTTCCCTGCTCGTAAAGCTGGCGCACGACGGAGTTCATGTGGAAGCTCTTGCCGCTGCCCGAAGGCCCCAGGCAGAAAAAATTGGAGTTGTCGGTCAGTTTGTGCTTTCCCTCCTTTCCCGTGATATCAATAGCCACGGGCACGCCCTGACGGTCGGTGTAGTAGATTTTCAGCGGCGTCTCCTCGCTGTGCTGTATGCGTTCCTTGTACATCAGGCACATGGCGGCGTCACCCAGCGTCAGAAAACGGTCATACTCTTCGTTCATGCCATAGCAGTTGCCCGGGAACGAACTGACGAACAGCTCCAGCTGGTTGTAGGCGTGCTTGCTGATATGGATGCCCATGCGCCCAAAAGCGTTTTCCAGATGGTTCGTGCATTTCTGCAGGTCGGTGTCGGCCGGTACGGCGACAATCAGGTTGAAGTGGGTGTACACGAGCTGACGACTCTCACGGGCGATGACCTCCTGCACCCGCTTGATGTCCTCGACGGCCATCTGGTTGCTCGGGTTCGGGATGCTCGCGTGCCGGTTTTTCTTTTTATCCAACATGGCCAGCTCACGCTTCTGGCTGGGCAGGTAAATGATCTGGTTATATACCACCGTCTCCGCGTTCGGGATGCTGTCGATAACCGACACGAGGTCCACCGGCATTTCCGTATTGTTGACTTCGATATTGGTATAGGGACGGATCTGCGAGGGCAGTGCGGCGTAGTCCACGTCCACAAGGCTGTACACCTTGCAGCGTTTGTCACCCATGGAGACCGTCTCCTCGTCCGCCTTGAAGTTGGTCATCGACACGATGCGGTCCTTGAAGTTCATGGCGAAATAGCGGTCCACATACTCGCTTGTTTCTTTCTTGTTCAGGAACTTCACCTGCACACCGCCGTCACGCAACTGGTCGTGTACCTTGCGTATCTTCACAAGGAAGTCGCGCCACTGCTTGCCGTCATAAGAGAACAAGCGGCTCTTCTTCGCCTCCTGCGTGATAGTCAGGTAACACACGCTGTCCGTGTAGTTGCGTCCCTTGAAATAGCGGAAGTAGGCCGATGACAGGAACTCGCGCCCGTCGCCCGTCTCGTTCCCGAATTGCTTCCGCATGAAAATGTCTTGCTTGTGGATGGCATATCCTTCGCCCAGCGTCTGCGCTATGGCTGTGAACAGGTGCGTGTACTCGTAGTAGCTGTCGATGTTGGCACAGTATTTCTGTACCGGGTTCTCTATCTTCAGCACGGCAGAGTATTCTCCCGTCTTGGTGTACAGTACGCCTACACCGTTCGTCTCTTCCACGGAGAAATAGATGTCCTGGAAGATACGTTTGCGCTTGCCTCCCGTGCCGAAAGCATAGACCGACACTGCCATGCCGGCGCACAGGGTTATAAAAAGCAGTATGATGTACAATGTCATTTCAATACACATAAAAAAGACAGAGCCGCCCGAACTTCAGGCGGCCCTGCCCGCGTTCAACATTCAATAGGACCACACGTTGCACGTGGTGGTTTTCTTTCTACCGTCATAGTTTCTTCGAGTAGGCATAGACGTACACGCCGCGCAGCTCTTTCTTGGTATGCAGCCCTTTCCGCTGTTTGAGCATGATGAGCGCGATACCCGTGGACAAGACCGCGACCAGCACGACCAGCCCGGACACGAAACCGGCCAGACAGTACGCGATGATGAAGCCGACAATGGCTCCGCCGGCCGCACCCGCAGCCCAGTAGATGTAGCGTCCTTGAAGCCCCATCAGTTCAAGGGGCCGTTGCAGCCCCTTGAACAGCGGATAGTCGGGATAACGTTCGTCCTTGGCTTGCATCGCACGTCAGGTTTAACCACCGATACCGAAGAACATCGGCAGGGCCTGTGCGGCGGCAATCAGGAAGATACACGCGCCCACAACCATCATAATCTTCTTCTTGACATCCTGTTCCTCGTTGTTCATGGCGATATAGACGCTGATTGCGCCTACGATAGCCACTACACCGGCAATGGCGTAGCAGAGCTTCACCATGATAGGAACGTACTTGGCGATTTCCTCCGTAACGGTCGCCAGCGCCGTCGTTCCGGCGGAATAGTCTCCGGCGGAGTTCTGTGCCATGACAGCCGTCGGGCCGCACAGCATCATCAGCATGAACATCTGCATCTTCTTCTTGGCAGAGGTCAGCTTCTTCATCAGTCTTTTTGCTTTTTGAAACATGATCTTTTATATTTTATTGATTTATTGTTTTCCGTACCGTCACTGCGGCGGTACGTCTTCGCATCTTAGGTCTCTATATGCGATAACCGAAAAAGGCGGGGAACACGAAGAATGCGCCGATGGCAAAGAGGCAGGCACCGACAAGCATCATGATGGACTTGGTTATGTCGTCGTCGCCCCGGTTCATCTTGATATGAATCTGGAGCGCGGCAATGACAACTAAAACCGAGGCGAGTGCGTAGCACATATACTGGAC
>BLLV01000136.1 GCA_011959205.1 Bacteroidaceae bacterium | reverse complement strand
AAATAGATCTAATGTATTTTGTAGAAGGGTAGATATAGTAATGGCCGTCTTTGGATATATGTGCCACTACTGTGTGACATTTTCCGTTTAAGTCTACCACTTTGAATCTATCCAAAAAGGATGTTATATTGTTTATAGTTCTGATTTCATCAGGGAAATCAGAATTTTTAATTCTGACCCCATCATCCAGCCACATCCTAACAGCCATGCGATATTTTTCGGTATCTATACGGTTTATTGGCCGTGCAGTATGCAGTGTCAGTATATCGGAATCATTGCGCAAATCGAATCTACGAAGATAATCTGATGGCGCAGAACTATATTCAGATGAAGTTCCTCCAGCATAAATAGAAGGAAGATCCGAGAATATATCTTTACATGTCCAATTATTTTGAATCTTCTGAACTATAGGACACCCACGGTCAGAGGATTTTCTCCAACCAAATATAATCACCCTCTGTCTATTTTGCATTACGCCATAATCAGATGAGTTCAAAATAGCAAGATGAACTTTATATCCGAGTTCTCTAAAATGTGATTTTATATTCTCAAAATGATTTTTTTTTGAACTCAGAAGACCCAATACATTCTCAAACACAAATCCCATCGGTTTGTATTTAGCTAGGAATTTGCCATATTGCAAATATAACAAACAACGTTTGTCGTCTGCAATATCTGTGTTATGACGATTTAGCATAGAGAATGCTTGACATGGAGGTCCACCAACAATAAAATCGACCCTTTTTCTGCGTTGTCGTTTTAACACGAAGTCTATCGAATCAAAAATTGATTTTATCGTTGTATCGGAAATTTCTTTATTGATTACCGATGAAATTAAATCCCTAGGAAGTAATCTATAGAGTTCCTCTCTTGTTATTTCATGTTTGAGATAACTTAAATAATTGTTATACAGATCATTTTCCTTAAGGTAATGATAAGCCAATCGCGTTTTAATGGTATAACAAGCGTCAGTATTCATTTCCACATGGGCAACCGGCACAAAGCCACATCGCAAGAACCCCTCCGAAAGAGCTGATGTTCCTGCGAATAAATCGATATATGTATATTTACGCTTTGCGCACATTTTTCCCAAGATAATTCAGATGCAAATTTAGCCATTTTTTCTTATCTATCAATCGTTTTTCTCTCATTTATGCCAAAAAAACATATTTTCAATTACGCAAATGGCATGACTTCGAAGATTTATCGTGGTTTATCGCTGGGCAATTCAATAGATTTCATACCTTTGCATCAAGAAATCAATCACTTCCATAAGGTTAAAATGAACGAAGAGAACAAAATAATACTCTACCAGGACGATGACGAGATAACTCGTGTGTCGGTGCGCTTTGCTGACGAAGATTTGTGGCTGACACAAAGTCAGTTGGCGGAGATATATTGTACTACAAAACAGAACATAAGCCAGCACATTGACAACATCTTAAATGATGGTGAGTTAGACACAAATCGAACTGTAAAGGATTTCTTGACAGTTCGGCAAGAGGGTAAACGACAGGTGCAACGCAGTGTTCAACACTACAATCTTGACATGGTTATCGCCTTGGGCTATCGTGTGCAGTCCCAAGTGGCTACTCGTTTCCGTCGCTGGGCTACTCAGAGGCTTCATGAGTATATCCAAAAGGGATTTGCGATGGATGATGAGCGGTTGAAGCAGGGCGGCAATCGCTATTTCCGTGAGTTACTGCAACGCATTAGGGATATTCGCAGTAGCGAACGCAACTTCTATCAGCAAGTTACCGATATTTATGCTACGGCCACGGATTATGACCCACGCAATGAGATGACGAAAATGTTTTTCGCAACTGTACAGAACAAGTTGCATTATGCTGTTCACGAGAATACGGCAGCAGAAGTGATATACAATCGTGTGGACAATGAGAAGCCGTTTGTGGGTATGACAAACTTCAAGGGCAACTATGTAACTAAGGACGATGTGAAGATAGCCAAGAACTATTTGTCTGAGATTGAACTTCAACGTCTGAATCTGCTTGTTTCCGGTTTTTTGGACTTTGCCGAGTTCCAAGCATTGGAAATGAATCCTATGACAATGAAAGATTGGATAGAGGCACTGGACAACCAAATTATAGCACACAAACGAAAGGTTTTGATTGGCAAGGGAAATATTTCACATAAACAAGCGATTGAGAAGGCAGAAAAGGAATTTGCCATCTATCGTAAACGTGAAATGGATATGCTTGAAAGCGATTTTGATAGGGAAATTAAAAGATTAAAGAACAAGAATGACAATAGTTCAAACTAATTCACTACCTTTGTCTTTGGAAATCTTCACGCAACCTTGCGCAGAACGCAGCAAGTCATTGGTGGAGCAATCGGAGGAGATTACAGTTGAGTAGCTTTTAGAAAGTAATGATATTCAACCACTTGGAAATAAATTACGATTTCTGGTGGCACCACTTTTAAAAGACTTCAAATTTGGTAAATCCCTGAAAATAAAACATTTCAGGGATTTTCTTTTTCCAAGAAATCCTCCATTTTCAGCAAAATTATTGCCATTATCCAAAAGGAATTCAATCCCCAAAAGGAATCTGACATAATCAGTATTGACGGAAAAGACATCATTGACAAAACCTACATCAGGACGGCATAAGGCGTAAAACGGCAAAGACCGCACGTAACCTCGACACGCTGCAAAGAATCGTACACGCCATTTTCGCAATATGGAAAGGGAGAAGAAAGAAACGGGCTGACAAATCAAAGGGTATCGCAGAGCTGATGCGTAGCATCTCTTTCAGCTTTACCACCCTGATGCGTTTTCTCTCTCAAAAATGAGAAAAAAGATATTTTAGAAATAATATAATTAATTGAATATCAATACCAAAAACGTAACCGATTCTAGCCGAACCGGATAAGGGAACTATGTCTCTATTTTCAAGTTAAATGAAAGAGCCGTGACCGTAATATATCAGCTACGCATTTGTCGGATGAACCCTATTTAAATTGATTTGCATATAACTTTTCCCATTTTGTTGTAAAGTTGAATAAGGGTAGAATCAATTTTCTGTGTCATTAGAGTGTGAACGAATAAATACAGACTAATGAAAAATAATTTTTTGCTATTTTTTTTCCTTCTATTGACAGGAATGCCCATCGTAGCTTCAAATTCTAAAGAAACTTTTGAAATAGGCAGACGTACTTTCTTATTGAACGGTAAGCCGTTCGTTGTTAAAGCGGCAGAATTACATTATGCACGTATTCCCAAAGCATATTGGGAACATCGTATTCAAATGTGCAAAGCTCTGGGTATGAATACTATTTGTCTCTATGTTTTTTGGAATTTTCATGAACAACAGGAAAACAAATTTGATTTTACAGGAGACAAGAATATAGCTGAATTTTGCCGTTTGGCACAAAAAAATGGTATGTATATCATACTTCGTCCCGGTCCGTATGCCTGTGCTGAATGGGAAATGGGAGGATTGCCTTGGTGGTTGCTGAAGAAAAAAGATATGGTAGTACGTTCGCTTCATCCTTATTTTATGGAACGTACGGAAATCTATATGAATGAGCTCGGCAAACAATTAGCTCCTCTTCAATTAGCCAATGGTGGAAACATCATTATGGTACAGGTGGAAAATGAATTTGGGGGTTATGGGGTTAATAAGCCTTATATGGCTGCCATTCGTGATATTGTACGTCGTGCGGGATTTGATAAATCGGTTCTTTTCGAATGTGATTGGGACTCAACTTTTGAACTGAATGCATTGGATGACTTGCTTTGGACATTGAACTTCGGAACTGGTGCTAATATAGATAAAGAGTTTAAAAAACTGTCTACCGTGCGCCCGGAAGCTCCTTTAATGTGTAGTGAGTTTTGGTCTGGTTGGTTCGACCATTGGGGAAGAAAGCACGAAACTCGTTCTGCAGAAAAAATGGTGGAAGGTATAAAAGATATGCTTGATAGAAATATTTCTTTCAGTCTTTATATGGCTCATGGAGGAACCACTTTCGGACATTGGGGAGGAGCTAACTCACCCACTTATTCTTCTATGTGTACTTCTTATGATTACGATGCTCCAATCAGCGAAGCCGGATGGACCACTAAGAAGTTTTTTCTACTACAGGGCTTACTTAATAAATACCGTAGTCCAAAAGAAAAACCATGTAAGACACCTGCACCTTTTCCCATTATAGAGATACCGGAATTTGAAATGAAAGAAACAGCCGTTCTCTTTGAGCAGCTTCCTGCTCCCATATTGAGTGAAGATATAAAACCAATGGAAGAGTTTAATCAGGGCTGGGGCAGTATACTCTATCGGACTACCCTGCCTGCAACGAGTAAGTATACGTTACTGCGTATAACAGAGGCGCATGACTGGGCACAAATATATGTAAACGGCAAATTGATCGGTTACTTGGACAGACGTAAAGGAGAGAATCAAATAACTCTGCCCCAGCTTCCGGCAGGAAGCCAATTGGATATTTGGGTGGAAGCTATGGGAAGAGTTAATTTCGGAAGTACCATCCATGACCGTAAGGGTATAACGGAAAAGGTAGAGCTTATCAATTCTAATAGAGAAACCACTCTATTGAAAAATTGGCAAGTTTACAGTATCCCGGTGGATTATTCGTTCGTTGCGGAGAAAAAATATGAGATGAAAGTTCCTGATGGGCCCACTTGTTATAAAGCAAGCTTTACCATACACAAACCGGGAGATACTTTCCTTGATATGAGTACATGGGGAAAGGGAATGGTCTGGGTAAACGGACATAATTTGGGACGTTTCTGGGAAATAGGCCCCCAGCAAACTCTTTTCTTTCCCGGATGCTGGCTGAAGAAAGGAAAGAACGAGATTATTGTACTTGACCTGAAAGGGCCATCAAAAGCTGTCATTCAAGGTTTAAAAGCTCCCATATTGGATGTGCTTCGTGAAAAAGAAAGAAATCATCGTCAAAAAGATGAAACTCTCAACTTATCAAGCGAAAGTCCCATATATCAAGGCAGTTTTGCTGCAACCGGTGAATGGCAAGAGATAAAATTCGAAACAACCATAACAGGACGGCATTTCTGTCTGGAAGCTTTATCTTCACATAATGGTAAAGAGCAGGCAAGTCTTGCAGAACTTGAAATAATAGGAACAGACGGTAAACCGATTCCACGTGAGCAATGGAAAATACGCTATGCTGATAGTGAGAACACACGTGGAGCGAATGCTACAGCTGATAAAATATATGATTTACAAGAATCGACTTGTTGGATGACTGAACGAAAAGTTCCTTATCCGCACCAACTTGTAATAGATTTGGGAGAGATGAAGGCTATTACAGGATTCCGTTATTTACCATCATTCGAAAAAGGAAATCCGGGTATGATAAAAGACTTTGCAGTGTATTTCAAATCACAGTCGTTTAATTATTAGTTGCTATGCAAAAGAAAAAAACACTCATATTGTTTGGGCTTTTATTAGTTCAATCAATATGGGCATCACATACAGAAAATCCGATAGATTATGTACGGCCTCAGATTGATGAGTTTGGAGGATGGAAGAAGATCAATAGCAAAAAGACATTAGTGAAGAGTAGACATATAGAAGGTGAAGAGGGAGGAGAATATGTGGTATTTAATAAGCTGAAAAACAACCAACTAATGATGAAAGTGGCTATTTCCTATGTCAACGAAGAACAAGCATTTCTGAATCTGAAAGAGGAATTGAATCACTGGAACTTTGAAACCGTTAAACAAGATTCTTATGATGAATGGAACCGAGAGTTAGGCAGGAAAATATATATATCCAAAGTGTCATTGGGAACGGCAAACCGTATAACTCATTTAAATTACCTCATTCCGAGTTTATAAAAAATAGCAGGCTGATATCTTAGCATAAATTTATTTAGACAATATACTAAAAAATAATACCAAGAAACATGAGAAACAAAATTCTTCAATCAACTATTGCTACTTTAGCATTTATGACTTCCATACATGCCAGTGCACAGACACAGGAAGTCGACTTGTCCGGCACCTGGGGATTTCAAACGGACTTTATGGATTTCAGACGTGGCTCACTGGATGTGCGCTATATGCATAGACTTCAAGAAACCATCACATTACCCGGTATTACGGATGATTATCAGATAGGATATAAATCACCTTATCGCCATTTAGATCGTTTGACACGCAAATATGAATATATGGGGCCGGCTTGGTACCAACGTGAAATGACTATTCCGGCAGAGTGGAATGGAAAGCGTATTTTTATGTACTTTGAAAGGACGCATTGGCTTAGCTCTATTTATGTAGATACCAAAGAGGTTAGTAAAATAGATTATATCAGTGTCCCTCATAATCACGAGTTGACAGACTTTGTCAAACCGGGTACAAAGCACCTCATAACAATTTGTATTGACAACCGCTATCAATATGATACACATAAATGGAACCATGCACATACAGAATTCTCACAGATAAACTGGAACGGGATTTTAGGAGAGATGAAACTTGTGGCTGTAGATCCTGTCTATGTGGAAGATATGCAGTTATATCCTGATGTGGTCCGCAAAACGGTAAAAATAAAAATGAAAATTAAAAATCATACTCAAAAAGAAATTACCGGGAAAGCGATATTTTCCATATCAGGCGAACAATATAAATTAAGCAAGGAATTACCTGTAAGCGGTTCGGATGAAGTCATTGATTTTGAAGGAGAAATTCAATTAGGAAAAGATGCCAAACTGTGGGATGAATTTCATCCTAACTTATATACCGCTGTATGTTCTTTGCAAACCAATGATGACAAAGCCTGTTATCAGCACGAAAAATCAACAACATTTGGCATGAGGGAGGTAACACAAGGAAAAAACCACATCCTAATTAATAATACTCCTATCCATCTGAGAGGAACAGTGGGGAATGCTGTATTTCCCAAAACCGGTTATGCTCCGGTAGATGATGCTTCTTGGGAACGCATCTTTACAATATTGAAAAATCACGGAATGAATCATGTACGTTTTCATTCTTGGTGTCCTACTAAAGCAGCTTTCCGTATGGCAGATAAACTGGGAGTATATCTGGAAGTGGAAATGCCCATGTGGGGAAAAGACGGAGAGAATAACAATGAGTCGCGTTTTAATTTTTTCCGCCGTGAATTGAAAGGCATATTAAAAGAATACGGTAATCATCCTTCGTTCATCTTGTACTGTAACGGTAATGAAATCAGTGGCGATTTCGATTTTGTGGAAGAATTGACTCGTACAGGACGCGAAAGCGATAACCGTAGGCTGTTCAGCGGTTCGACAGCTCGCAAGCGTGTCCAATCCGATCAATTCTATGTCACTCATCAAACTCCGAAAGGCGGTGCGACAGTGTATGATGGAAAACCTTTCACAGATTGGGATATAAAGAAAGGAACTGATATTGATGTTCCTGTCATTTCACATGAAACGGGACAACGATGCGCTTATCCTAACTTCAAAGAAATTGCTTTATATAAGGATTGTCCTGTAGAAGCGCGTAACTTTGAAATTTTTCAGGAGTCATTAGCCCAAAACGGCATGCTTGATTTAGCTGATGATTTCTCTAAAGCCTCAGGAGCACAAACCGTATTTGAATATAAAGATGTCATTGAAGCACAATTACGTACTTCCACATCGGCCGGTTTTCAATTGTTATCTATCAATGATTTACCCGAACAAGGATATTCACCTGTAGGCATTTTGGATCCTTTCTGGAATTCAAAAGGTCTAATCACCCCTGAGGATTTCAAGAAATTCTGTGCACCGACAGTCGCTTTATTGCGTTTTAAAAAACGTGTTTACTACCATGACGAAACATTTACCGGTAATGCGGAAGTTTATAACTACAGTACCGCTTCACTAAAAAATGCTACAGTGAAATGGCAAATTACGGACGCTGAAGGAAAAGTTCTAAAATCAGGTAATCTGAAAGGAAGCGGAATTGGTAATCATGGTGTATTTCCTGTAGGAACATTCAGCTATGCTTTACCCAAAAACGATAAGGCTCAAAAATTGACAGTAAAACTAACCATAAATAAAAATATAGAAAACAATTGGGACATTTGGGTATATCCACGCCATAAAGAATGGATGATCTCTACTGATGAGGTGTTATACACCAAGATTTATGACGAGAAAGCCAAGAATCACCTGAAAGCCGGTAAAAAAGTGGTGCTTATACCGCAACCGAACAAAGTGAAAGGACGTCGTTCTGCTTTCCATAATCATTTTTGGAATCCTATTATGTTCAAATGGGCTCCAATGACATTGGGCTGTCTGATTCATGCCGGACATCCTGTTTTCAAAGAGTTTATTACCGAGAAGCATCTTGATTGGCAATGGTGGGACATCTTGACAAATGCCAAGGTTATTAAAATGGTTGATACCCCGAATGAATTCCGTCCGTTCATTCAGACAATCGATTCCTATGACAGCAATCATAAATTAGGAATTGGATTCGAAGCCAAAGTGAACAGTGGCAAGCTATTGGTTTTGGCTATGGATACCCAAAAGAATATGGAGAATCGTCCGGCAAGCCAACAGCTGTTGCAGAGTATTGACAGCTACGTAAAAAGTGAGCATTTCGATCCGAAAGTAGAAATCAATGAATCATTTATTGAATCCTTTATGATAAAATAATATGAAAGTACTGAATAATCGTATTCTATTACTATTGTTCTCACTGTTTCTGGTTTCATCCGTATCCTCACAGGAGATACGGATGACAGAAATGGCCTCATTAGAACAAGTATATGGAGAAAAGCAAGAATCACCAACCGCCTTATCCATGAATGATTTGGGTATGGATAGTGGGGGGTATGTACTTTATGAGGCAGAAATAACTTCAACAACTGAGTCCGGAACTTTATCCATAGAAAATATCCGTGATTATGCGGCTGTATATATTGACGGCCATTTGAAAGGTGGATTGACTGATGAAAAAAAAGAATTGTCTTTTCAATTGTCTTCCGGCAAGCACTTATTACAGATCTATGTAGAAAACATTGGGCGCATCACTTACGGACCGGAAATATTGGATAACTCCAAAGGTTTGTTTGGTACGGTATACTTTAACGAAGAAGAAATCGAAGGATGGAATATGATACCGTTGCAAATTAAAGATTGTGAAATGGCCGTGTTACATTTTACTGCAATAGCTCCTACAGAAAAGCCGTGTTTCTATAAAGGCAAGTTCTTGCTTGATACCCTGTGCGAAACTCATTTAAACATCTCCGGTTGGGGGATGGGTGAAGTGTGGATAAACGGATCATACATGGGAACTTATTGGGAAGAGTACCCTCAGCAATCTATACAAATTCCGGCAGATGCATTGGCAATAGGTGAGAATGAAGTCATTGTTTTTGAACTTAAAAATAACGGGAAGCAAATAATGTCCCTTTCAGATAAAGTGGTATTTAAACAATGAATATCTCAGGATTAATACTATTCGTCTATAAATTTAGTTTTCAATTTTTCCTCAATGCTCGGAAATGTCCGACATTGAGGAATTATAATATCAATTTATCAAATATGCGAATCAACTGTTGATAAATTTTTATTCATCAATAAGGGTATATACCGGTTTTAGTGTCATCAACATAGAAAACATAATATATATCTGTGAAAAACAAATTATTACTTTTATTATGAACAAAAGAATCAGAAAAAACACGTTGACGGTTACAGCACTTATTGCTTGCCTCTTGATCGGATCTCCTGTGCAAGCTAGGAAAACCACTTTTCCCCACAAGAAAAATATCTATAAAAAAGGATGGATTGACTTCAACAAGAATGGAAAGAAAGACATTTATGAAGATCCGTCCCAAGACATCCAAAAGCGTGTAGACGATTTGTTGTCACAAATGAATGTAGACGAAAAAAACTTGTCAGGTGGCTACTTTCTATGGTTATAAGAAAGCATTGAAAGACAGTGTTCCCACTCAAGAATGGTTGAAAAGCATTTTGAAAGATGGTATAGCAAATATCGACGAACATCTGAATAAAGAGATTGATGACCATAATACATTGGCTCAAGCCTTGTCTGAAACTCAACGCTCCTTTGTAGAATACACTCGTTTAGGCATTCCTGTCGACTTTACCAATGAAGGCATACGAGGATTATGTGCCAGTGGTGCTACCAGTTTTCCGTCTATGAATGGACTAGGATGTACGTGGAACAAGGAATTGGCTTATCTGGAAGGTGTGGTGGAAGGTAAAGAGGCACGTGCTTTGGGATATACTAATGTATACGCTCCTATCCTCGATGTGCCTCGTGATCAACGTTGGGGACGTTGGGAAGGATCTATCGGTGAGGATTCTTATTTGGTAGCACGTATAGGTGTAGCTATGGCTAAAGGTATTCAAGACCAGAAAGTAGTTTCTTCACCCAAACATTTTGTAGGCTATGGTGACTGTAAGGCTTCTCGTCAGTGGGATGCTCGTACGGATCCACATATCACTCCATCCGAAATGTATTACATTCATGAATATCCTTTTCGCAAAGTGTTTCAGGAGGCGGGTGCTCTAGGTGTGATGTGTGCCTATAATGACTATGATGGTGTACCCATGTCTGGTAATTACCACTATTTGACGGAGGTGTTGCGCAAGGAAATGGGATTTAAGGGCTATGTAGTATCCGATAGCTATGCCATTGGTCGTTTGAATGGTGTCCATAAAGTTACACACAACTTTAAGGAGTCAGGCTTGTGGGCACTTCGGGCAGGACTGAATGTTCGTACGGAATTTAATGATCCTACAGAATATATTAATAATATCCGTGAGTTGGTAAATGAAGGCAGTTTATCCATAGAACGGTTGGACGATATGGTGAGAGATGTGCTCTATGTGAAGTTTTGGTTGGGTTTGTTTGACCAACCCTATTCCGGTGAGCATAAGAAGGCTAATAATATTGTAGCTTCTCAAGAACATTTAGATATCGCCATGCGTGTTTCCCGAGAATGTTTAGTGCTAATGAAAAATCAGAACAACTTGTTGCCACTAGGTAATAAATATAAAAAAAATGATTCCGGGATTTTTTTTGCAAAAAAGGATATATCGGATAAGGGTTGACCTTCTTTTTAGTGTCATATAGGTGTAAAACCGGTAAAACACATTTAGTATGAGACAGAC
This sequence comes from Bacteroidaceae bacterium, assembly GCA_011959205.1. Classification (GTDB taxonomy): domain Bacteria; phylum Bacteroidota; class Bacteroidia; order Bacteroidales; family Bacteroidaceae; genus Phocaeicola. The sequence continues at coordinate 45,999 of BLLV01000136.1, read as the reverse complement.
AAACATTCCTTGGGAACTGATAATTGCGAAATTCAAGCAAGAGATATCGGTGGAGGAAAATGAAAAGTTAATGCATTGGGCAACCAATCCCGAATGTCAGGCAATATTAGAGGATTTAAATACTTTATGGCAGAAAATACAAGAAAAGTCCAAAGACTACACTCCTGATAAAGAATATTATTGGAGAGAACTTTCTGCCAGAATGAATATAGCCAAGCAAACGGAAAAAGTTATACCACGCAAAACGATTTCTCTTCATCGCCTTTATCGTTATGCTGCTGTAGCATGTATCGTTTTAATGACATCTATAGGAATAGCATATCATTGGGGAACTAATGCTGGCCAGAAACCCATAACGGAACAAGTGTATACCTGTATGAACGGTAAATCAAAAGTCTTTCTGCCGGATGGAACAGCTGTTTGGCTGCATGGTAATACAACTTTGGCATATGGTAATGATTTTCAAGACCATGACCGTATGGTACGTATTTCAGGAGAAGCCTATTTTGAAGTAATTCGTGATGAAGAGAAACCATTTATCGTTCAAACAGATGGAATGAGGGTGGTGGTACATGGAACTAAATTTAATGTTGATGCTCCTGAAAATGCTCCCGAATGTAAGGTAAGTCTTATAGAGGGATCTGTTTCTTTAGAGACTTCTTTGGACAATCTTTTTCTAAAACCGGGAGAGATTGTAACTTATAATAAAAAGAGTTGTCAACTGGATATAGAATCGGGAGATGTGACATTTGAGAGGTCATGGGCAAATGACAAGCTCTATCTTTCTAATAAATCTTTGGGAGTTGTTTGTCGCTACCTTTCCAAGTGGTACAATGTAAAAATAAATGTGGACAATGATTTGAAGGATAAATATATGTACACTTTTACATTACGCAATGAACCATTAGAAGAGATTATCAGATTGATGTCGCGTATCAATCCTATTTCATATAGTTTTGATGAAGATAATGTGTTGACTATAACAAAAAAAAAATAAGTAGAACCTTTTAAATGAATATGCCTATGTAGAGAAAATACTATTAAATGCACAAAAGAAGAGAGAAAATAAATTCCTCTCTTCTCTATGAACCAATTTTTATTCAACAAGCAAGAATCATTTTCAGAATGGGCTAGATTCTGTAAAGAGATGATTGTTAACCTTTAATTTCACAAAAATATGAATTTAAAAAATTATTTCGCCACATTATTGTTATTTTTTTATGCAATAAATCTGTCGGCACAGATGCAAGAGAAAAAAATAACAATAAATTTCTCCAATATTCCTTTATCTGAGGCCATGGGCCGTATAGAGAAATCCACTGGATATACTTTCTTTTATGATGCAGCACAAGTTAATGTGAAACAGAAAGTCAGTTTGAATAGCAAAAATGAATTAATTTCCAAAGCATTGGATAAGATGTTACATCCTCTTAACTTGTCCTATGAAATAACTAATACCCAAATAGCCGTTTTCAATAAAAAAGCCACTAGTTTAGGAACAAATGTTAAGGTACATGGAAAAGTAGTAGATGAAACAGGTGAAGGTATCATTGGTGCTAACATTATCGTTGAAGGAACGACTACTGGGGTCATAACAGATTTTGAGGGTAATTTTGAATTGGAAGCCCCTCAGAATTCCAATTTACTTGTATCGTATATCGGTTACAAACAGCAGAACATCAAGGCAAAGAATGGCACTCCTCTTTCTATCAAAATGGAAACAGATGCCATTGGTTTGCAAGATGTTGTAGTGGTAGGATATGGTTCACAAAGAAAATCTGACTTGACCGGTGGTATTGTGTCCGTCAATTCGGAAAAATTACAAATGGTTACTACTAATAATCTATTGGATAAATTGGCCGGCCAAGTTCCGGGCTTGAAAATTACCACTACTAATGCACGTCCCGGTGAAGACCAGTCTATTCGTGTTCGTGGTGAAAACTCATTATCAGCAAGCAATTCTCCACTTATTATTTTAGATGGTATACCTTATAGTGGTTCGTTGACCGATATTGACCCGGATATCATAGAAAATTTATCTGTATTGAAAGATGCTTCTTCTGCTGCTATCTACGGTTCACGCGGTTCGAATGGTGTTATCCTTATTCAAACAAAGAAAGGGAAAGAAGGGGCGCCTACGGTCACTTATAAAGGGCAAATTGGTTTCCAGCAAGTTCAAAAAAGACTGAATGTTATGAAAGGAGACGAATATGTAAAGATGAAACAGGATTATAATGCGCAAAAGTTCGGTTATACAGGAGAACAATTGGATCCAATGAAGTTATTGAATCCCTATGAAAGAATAAACTATGAAAATGGAACAGAAACTGACTGGCAAGATATTATGTTCCGTAATGCACTGACTCATGATAATCAAGTTAGTATTTCCGGTGGAACAGAGGCTACTAAATATATGGCGGCTATCGCACACATGAGCCAAGATGGTGTAATGCAAAATACAGGTTTAAAACGCACCAATATCTCTTTGAATGTAACGCAAGATTTAGGTTCATGGTTGACTATCGGTATTGGTACTCAAGTAATTCAAAAAAATATAGATAATAATCAACCTTATTTGGAATCTGGATTAAAACAAAGTCCTTATGGACAATATAAAGATGAATATGGCAATTATGTAGATTATCCGATGAATGAGACTTTATTCTCTAACCCAATGGGTAACATAAATGCTATTACAGATAAAATTCATCGTAACATCTTTATTTCTACTTTTGCCGAAATAAAGTTACCTTTGAAAGGATTGAGCTTTCGTACTAATTTAGGATATAACTATCGTAGTAAATCTGAGGGATCTTATTATGGTAGAAATACATTATCAGGAAAATCTTCCGAAGGATCTGCCAGCATTTTTAATGAACACTATTATGATTATACATGGGAAAATCTATTAAAGTACAATCAAACATTTGGTAAACATAAGATAGATGCAACCGGTCTGTTTAGTATTCAAGAAACGCAGAAAAAAGAAGCGAAGCAATCAGCTGAATGTTTTGTCAATGATGACTCTGGATATCATAATATGAATGCTGGTGAGAAAAACCAAAGCGTAAGTTCAAAGTTGACGGAAACCGCAACTCTATCTTACATGTTCCGTCTTAATTACGGTTATGATAACCGTTATCTGTTGACTTTGACCGGACGTACTGATGGCTATTCAGCTTTTGGTGAGAATAACAAATATGCTTTCTTTCCGTCAGCAGCCATAGCATGGAATCTTTCTTCGGAATCATTCATGGAAAAAGCTAGAGAATCTTGGCTGGATATGTTGAAAATTCGTTTATCATATGGTAGTAACGGTAACCAGGCGATCAGTCCTTATCAAACATTAGACCGTTTGAATATAGCTAAATATATTTGGGGAGATGGTGGTACAACAGCCAATGGTACTTATCTGCCTTTCGGTGGTGTCGGTAATCCTAACCTGAAATGGGAAACAACCCGTACCTTTAACTTCGGTATAGATTTCGGTTTCTTTAACAACCGTATTTCCGGAAATATCGAAATATATGTGGCAAATACTTCAGATTTGTTGATGAACCGCACGGTACCGGTAATGAATGGTTTCAATAATATCATGGACAATATTGGAAAGACACGTAATAAAGGTATTGAAATAGGTTTGAATACAGTGAATATCGAGAATAAAAATTTCCGTTGGAATACTAGCGTAAACTTCTCTTTGAACCGTGATAAAATTATTAAATTACGTGGTGACGGAAAAGATGATGTGACCAATAAATGGTTTATTGGCAAACCGCTTCGTGTTTACTATGATTACAATGTAGTGGGGGTATGGCAGACAAATGACCCTCGTTGGAATGCAGAACAAAAGAAGTTCCTTAATGAGGAAGGTAAAGAAATCCAATCCGGTGCCAAACCCGGCTCAGCTATGTTGGAAGATGTAAATGGAGATGGAAAAATTAGTTCACAAGATAAGAAAGTAATCGGTTCTAAATTGCCTAGTTTCTTGTTGTCTATGGGAAATCAATTTAGTTATAAGGACTTTTCTTTATCATTCTTGCTTGACGGCGTATTTGGAATGATGAAAGAACGTAAAGATTTAAATATAGAACGTTGGAATGTTACTTATAACTATTTGAGTGGCATGAATTATTGGACTTCGGAAAATCCGTCCAATGAAGTTACATCTTTAATATACAGCCCGTATGACAAGCATACTTGGTACAAAAAAGTGAACTATGTACAAGTGAAGAATATCACTTTGGGATATAATTTTAAAAGAGAATGGTTAAAACGCTTAGGGGTGTCTGCACTTAATGTTAATGCGAGTGTAAATAATCTTTGCTCATTTAGTAACGTTGACAATACAACTAACTTGGATGCAGATGATATGTATTCCAGTTATCCCACTAACCGTTCTTACATGTTTGGTTTAAATTTAACTTTCTAATACAGAACAGATATGAAAAAAATATTATCAATAGCAATAACATCCGTACTGATGCTTACCGGTTGCTCGGATTTTTTGGATGAAGACCTTAAAAGTTCATTATCACCGGATAATACTTATACCAGCACGCACGGATTTGAAGTTGGGGTTACAGGGCTTTATGAATTTGCTCGTTCGGAATGGAATACATGGGGAGGAAGCGACAATGCTTTTACCCATGGCGCTGCAACTCCTTACGAAATTTTGCAAATAGGAACAGACCTTGCAGTAACAGGACATAATGATGGTACCTTGCAAATTTTTGATAATTTGTCTTATACTCCTTTGACCGGACTTATCAACAGCTTTTGGAAATTTGGATATGGATTGGTTGCAAATGCTAACCAAATTCTGGAATATTCAGAAAAAGATGTAAAGTGGGATAAGCCAACTGACAAGATCGGTTTTCAGGCTGAAGCTCGATTCTTTAGAGCATATGGCTACCGTTATCTGGTATATCTGTTTGGGGATGTACCTTATGTTAACAAAGTGGAAGATAAGTTTCGTGTGGATTTCACTCGTACCCCCAAAGCGGAAGTCCTGAATAAAATGATTGAAGACTTAGAGTTTGCTACTGCTAATTTACCGGAAGATCCTGATAAAGTCATGGTGGGACGGTTAACTAAATGGGCAGCAGAACACATGTTGAGTGAGGTTTATTTGATGGCCGGCATGCCCGACAAGGCAGAAAAAGCTGCGCTAGATGTTATCAATTCTGGCAAATTCTCCTTGATGAAAAATCGTTTCGGTAAGGAGAAGGAGCAAGCAGGAGATGTCTTTGCCGATATGTTTAGAGAAAATAATCAGAACCGTACTTCAGGAAATATGGAAAGCATTTGGGTAATGCAATTGGAATACAACACTACAGGTGGTGGAGGGGAATCTGATGATTGGACTAAACGTGCATGGGTTCCCAAATATTGGCAATTGGACGGTTTTGTCATTGCTGACTCTTTAGGGGGGCGTGGGTTGGCTCAATTAACGCCACTGACTTGGTGGATAAATGGTGAAAATTTCTATGATCAGGAAGATATACGTAATTCAGAATATAATATCAAAAGAAATTGGTATTGTAATAATCCAGAATCTGAGAAATATGGACAAAAAACTGAAATAACAGAAACATTATGGACAGCCGGTCAATTGTGTCCTGCTCTTACCAAATTCTTCTATGGGGTAATAGATAGAGGAGGAGATGAAGGCTATGGAGGCAATACGAAAGACCGTATGAAGTTCCGCTTGGCAGAAACTTATTTATTGCTTGCTGAGGCGAGAATGCAACAAAGTGATCTTTCCGGTGCAGCTGAAGCAATCAATATTGTTCGTGAACGCGCCCATGCAAAAGCAATCACAGCAGATCAAGCAACTGTGGATTTCTTACTGGATGAACGTATCCGTGAAATGGCGGGAGAAGAATTGCGCCGTTTTACTTTGAGTCGTTTAGGAAAATTGAAAGAACGTACTTTAAAGTATAATCCACGTGCACAGATGGAAGATAAGCACCTTCTGTGGCCTATCCCGCAAGATGTAATTAACTCTAATACTGGAGCTGAATTCCCGCAAAATCCGGGTTGGGAACAATAAAATAACAAATAGAGATAAAGAAAAAGGAGTTATTTACTGAATGTATAAATGTTTATATCAAGGAATGGCTCCTTTTTTATACTTACCATTTTAAACGCCAACCATGATAAACAAAAAATCCCTACTCACTATTCTATTGTTTGCCTGTATGATAACCACAGCTGTTGCACAGAACAGTAAACCGTTTGTCGTTCCTGAACTGAAGGAATGGAAAGGAGACCAAGGAACATTTACCATAAAAGAACAAACACGAATTGTATGCCAAGAAGAAAATTCCGAACTGACTCGTATCGCTCATTTATTTGCGCTAGATTATCAAACGATGTTCGGAAAACGACTTGAAGTCAGCCATGGCAAAGCAATGAATGGCGATATATTGTTTCGCATCTGTAAAGACCGGAAAATGCCCCATGAAGGATATAGTATAACAATAGGTAAACAAATCATAATAACAGCTCCCGAAGCAATCGGAATTTATTGGGCAACTCGTTCATTGCTTCAGATGTCGGAACAGGATGACAAACAATCTTTGCCATGTGGACAAATCAAGGATTATCCTGACTATGCAGTTCGTGGTTTTATGTTGGACTGCGGTCGTAAATTCATACCTTTGGAATTCCTCCAAGATTATGTACGCATCATGTCCTATTATAAGATGAATACTTTTCAGATTCATTTGAATGATAATGCTTTCCCTCGCTTTTATAATTGGGATTTGATGAAGACTTATTCAGCTTTTCGTTTGGAATCAGAAACTTATCCGGGATTGACAGCTCAAGACGGCTCTTATTCGAAACAGGAATTTATTGATTTGCAAAAATTGGCAGAAGCGCATTTTGTAGATATTATTCCTGAAATAGATGTTCCGGCACATTCTTTAGCTTTCACACAGTACAAGCCGGAAATTGGAAGTAAGGAGTATGGTATGGATCATCTGGATTTGTTCAATCCTGAGACCTATCGTTTTGTAGATGGGCTTTTCAAAGAATATTTGGAAGGTGACGAACCTGTTTTTCGTGGCAAACGTGTTCATGTGGGAACTGATGAATATTCCAATAAAGACAAAGAGGTTGTTGAGAAATTCCGCTATTTTACTGATCATTGCATTCGTTATGTGGAGAGTTTTGGTAAGCAGGCCTGTATATGGGGAGCCTTGACGCATGCTAAAGGCGATACTCCTGTGAAATCTGAAAATGTAGTCATGAACGCTTGGTATAATGGATATGCCGATCCTAAAGAGATGATTGAACAAGGATATCAGCTAATAAGCATTCCTGACGGCCTGCTTTATATTGTTCCTGCTGCCCGTTACTATTACGATTACCTGAACACTCAAAAATTATATGAAAATTGGACTCCTGTCCATATTGGTAAAGCGGTATTCGAAGAAAAACATCCTTCTGTTTTAGGTGGAATGTTTGCTGTTTGGAATGATCATGCTGGTAATGGTATTTCTACCAAGGATATTCACAACAGGGTATTTCCTGCTATGCAGACATTGGCGGTAAAAATGTGGACGGGCAAAAATACCGGAATGCCTTATTCGAAATTCAATATTCTGAGAAAGTGCCTGAGTGAAGCTCCCGGAGTAAACCAAAGCGGACGAATCGGGAAAACACCGGGCTTGGTATACCGACAGGCATCTATCAATCCTAATCGGACATATCCTCATCGTGAGGTCGGGAATACATATCAGGTCAGCTTTGATTTAGATGGGCGACCTGAAAACCGTGGTACGGAATTATTCCGTTCTCCCAGTGCGGTTTTTTATCTTTCTGATCCTATCAGCGGCTTGATTGGATATGCTCGTGACGGTTACCTGAATACTTTTCATTATAGTGTAAAGAATGAAAAAATACAGGTAAAAGTTGAAGGTGACAGTATATCAACCCGTCTGTATATCAATAACAAACTGATAGAGACTAAAGATATTACACGTAAGTATTTCAACGCTGGCAAAGATTCTATGAATTACGTCCGCACATTAGTATTTCCATTGGAAAAATCAGGTGATTTCAAAAGTTCAATTACGAATTTTAAAGTATATCAGAAATAAATTATTATGAAGAAAATAGTCAGTTTACTTTTAGCTGGTATGTTTGTAACTGGTGGTGTGGCGGCACGTGATGTCACCTCTTTTAATGCGGGATGGGAATTCAAAAAAGGTCCGTTCCCGGAAGAAGCTGTCAGGACTGTTGCCAGTTGGAACGGCAAATGGAACAAAGTAGAGATTCCCCACACTTGGAATGCGCGGGATATGCAAACACGTTATAATGATTTTTATGAAGGAGCAGGTTACTATCGGAAAGAATATTTCTGCCCCGAGAATCTGAAGGACAAACGAATATTCCTTCGTTTTGAAGGAGTCGGTGCTTGTGCTGAAGTATATATCAATAATCAATTGGTAGGTACTCATAAAGGCGGCTATTCTGCTTTCGCCATTGAAATAGGAACGGCACTGAAACCGGGAAAGAATAATGAGATTGTGGTAAAAGCAGATAACAAATCCCGTCCGGATGTAATTCCCGTAAATCATGCATTGTTTGGTGTTTATGGAGGTATCTATCGTCCGGTGTGGTTGATTGTAACCGAAAAAAGTAATATAACCGTCACTGACAATGCTTCGCCCGGAGTATATATCACCCAAGAAAATGTTTCTAGACGTTCTGTTGATATCACAGTAAAAGTAAAAGTAGATAATGCTTCTCTGCAACCTGTTCCCGTGATATTGGAAAATACGATTTATACTCAGGAAAGAAAGCGGATCGCTACGGATAAACAGTCGTTTGACTTGTCGACACAAGGTACTCAAGCCTATTCTTCCACCTTTCACTTGAATCGCCCTCATTTATGGCAAGGCCGTCAAGACCCTTATTTATATAAGGTGGTTTCTCGATTGATACAAAATGGAAATGTAATAGACGAAGTGGTACAACCGTTAGGTATACGCAAATATGAAATGGTAGCCGGCAAAGGTTTCTTTCTGAATGGAGAGAAATATCCCATGTATGGTGTCTGCCGCCATCAAGACTGGTGGGAATTGGGCAGTGCATTGAAAAATGAACACCACGATTTTGACTTGGCACAAATTATGGATGTTGGGGCTACTACCGTACGTTTTGCCCATTATCAACAATCAGAATATCTTTATTCTCGATGTGATTCCTTAGGCTTGGTTATTTGGGCGGAAATCCCTTTTGTAAATCGTGTGACAGGGCAGGAAGCGGAGAATGCCAAAAACCAGCTTAGAGAACTGATTCGCCAAAACTTCAACCATCCTTCTATTTATGTATGGGGATTACATAATGAAGTCTATTCTCCTCATGAATATACAGCGCAACTCACTGCTGAACTTCACGATCTTGCAAAGGCCGAAGATCCGAATCGTTATACGGTATCGGTCAACGGCTATGGACACATGGAGCATCCTGTGAACCTGAATGCTGACATACAGGGGATGAATCGCTATTTTGGTTGGTATGAAAAGAAAATCAAAGATATTGATACTTGGATTGAAGGATTGGAAAAGGAATATCCGCATCAAAAGCTTATTCTTTCTGAATATGGAGCAGATGCCAATATCAACCACCAGACAGAGCTATTGGGTGAATCTTTGAAATGGTGGGAACAATATTATCCCGAAACTTTCCAGACTAAGGTACATGAATATCATTGGAGCGTAATTGCTAAACATCCTTATATTGTAGCTTCTTATCTATGGAATTCATTTGATTTCGCCACTCCTATGGCTGATCGTGGAGGTATTACTGCTCGGAACATGAAAGGTTTGATGACTTTTGACCGTAAAACGAAAAAAGATTCCTATTATTGGTATAAAGCCAATTGGAGTAAAGATCCTGTGGTATATCTCACTCAACGTCGTAACAAAGACAGAGAGTGCAAAGAAACTTCTGTTACGGTTTATTCGAATATCGGAACGCCTACAGTTTACTTAAATGGTAAAGAATTACAAGGTATCCGCAAAGGTTATACCGAGGTTCATTATGTATTTGACCATGTCATTTTGGCTGATGGCAAGAATACATTGAAGGCGGTAGCCATGCAAAATGGAAAAGAGTATGTTGATGAAATAGTATGGAACTATACCGGAGAAAAGAACCGGGGAACAGAAACTTACGAAAACCAAAAGGTACACTCGGGTTTTTAGAAAAGATAAGTATATTGACCATCCAGGAAACTCTTAATACGTTTGAGCGCCTTGGTTATCTGAGCCTCGACCGTTTTTACAGAGATATTCATTTTATCTGCAATTTCCTGGTTGGTCATATTTTTCTCTCGGCTTAATTGAAAGACTTCACGACATTTATCGGGCAGTGCACAGACTGCTTCCTGAATTAATCGGTTCAGTTCTTTCATTTCAAGTGATGAAGCTGTTTCATCGTTTGCCACATCTCCTGCTTCATCCAATGAAATAGTTAACTTTCTATCACGTAAGAAATTCAGACACCTGTTTCGGGCTGCCTGAAACAAATAAGCTTTCAGTGATAAGGTTAGATTAATTTGACTGCTATGTTCCCACAGATACATAAAGATATCAAGAACCAGTTCCTCTCCTTCTTGTGTACTGTCCAGATACAAATGTACATACCGACATAACGACACAAAATAAGTGTCGAATAGATATTTAAAGGCATGTTCATCTTTTGACTGTATAAGCTTTAGCAGCAAAACATCATCTGCAATCATCTTAATGATATACGTAAATTATTTTTTGTAAAAAATGATTTAATTAAATGTTTCCTCAAAGATAGGAAATTATTTGATAAGTTGTATGGAGTGAGGAAATGAAATATGATACAAAGGTGCTGTTTGACGCGGAAAGGTAAAGTTTTATCCGGTGAATTATAGTTCGTTCCTCAAAACCGTTTCTATTTTTGTATGGTTAATCTAAATTAAATTGAAAAATATAGTTTCTGAGGAACTTAGGCATATTTATCTCCACAATAAATTCCTATTTATCAAGAGATTCAAGAAGCAGAAAAGCTCATTTCCCTCAAGAAACTGCAAATAGGCAGTAAAGACATGAATGGTTTCCCAAAATATACTATCTTTGCTTCCCATTACAAACGGATAAACCACTATAAAGTATGAACTACATAAAAATACTTTTACTCTTGTTGTTCTGCACGGTGCTACCGATGCAAGCCCAACAAATGAAAAAGCTAGCCCAGCTGAAAGACTTTGAAGCCCGACTGCTGCAAGAAGCTAAAAATATAGAGTCCATCGAAAGTAATTTCACCCAGACAAAGTATCTGGATGTATTCGATGAGAAAATAACCTCGAAAGGAAAGTTCTATTATAAAAAGAGCAATAAGATATGCATGGACTACGCACAGCCCATGAATTACCTGATCGTGATCAACAACAACCTACTGAAAATAGTATCGGACGGAAAGAAAAGCATCATGGACCTCCACTCCAACAAAATGATGAACCAGATGCAGGATATGCTTACCGCCTGCATGGTGGGCGACCTGTCCAACATGTCGCCCGGCTATGCCTTGGAATATTTTGAAGACGCCCATTACTATCTCATTCAAATCAAACCCATTAGCAAAGCGGTACAAGCATATATCAACCAGATTCAAATTTATCTGGACAAGAAAGATATGTCTGTCCACAAACTACGTTTGTCGGAAACCGCAACCAACTATACCGAATACGAATTCTCGGGCAAGAAATTCAATTCTTTGAAAGATGAGACAAAGTTTACGATACGCTAGCTGGCTGCTGTTGTTGTTTATCCTGCTCTCCTGCTCACACCGGGTGACAGGGGAAGCTACGGCACTGCCTCCTATCCTACAAGCAGAAGCACAGTCGCAAAAATACAACCTGCAACTGGATTTCATGAAACATCATTTCAGCGGAATGCTCATTGTCCGCCAAATGCCCGATAACGAAATCCGTATCCTGGGCTCCACCTACTTTGGCCTCAGCCTTTTTGACTTCTCCCTGCACTGCGACACCTTCATAGTAAACAGTTGCATTGAACCGATGAGAAAGAAAAAGATGCTGAAAATACTGGAAACTGACTTCAAGAATCTATTTCTGAAGAGTGAAAAAGCACGTATTAAAAAGAAAAGTAGTACTTTTGAGCAAAGAATCAGTGGCAAAGGATTTGGAAAAGCGGTATTCACCTTGTCCGGCTTCGTAAACGGACAGGCGGAGAAAGTACAAATCAAGCATCCGCTGATTCGGCTAAGAATCCAATTGGACAAACTGAACATAAACAACCCTTGATATGCTGCTGGAGAACTTTTATAAAATCATTCATAGAAAGGAAAGAGAAGACGGGAAACAGGAAATAGAGATAGAGCTGAATCCCGGTCATGTGCTCTATCAGGGTCATTTCCCCGGACAGCCGGTGGTTCCGGGCGTCTGTACCTTGCAGATAATAAAAGAAAGTGCCGAACAGATCGTCAACCGGCCTTTGCAGTATGTACAGATTACTTCTTCCAAGTTCCTGTCTGCCATCAATCCGCTGGAGACTCCGTTGCTGCAACTGTTTATCCGATTGGAAGAGACGGAAGAGCACCTTTTCAAGTTGCAGGCAGAAGGCATTTGTAAGGGAAAAGAATTTATCAAGCTGAAAGCGACACTGATGACTTAGTCTATGTTTTTTTCGGATATGGCAGCCCGATGGTATAACGCCAAAAGCAACTATCAGAAAAGCATGAAGCCCAAACCGGGTAATTCCATGGAAGGCATTCATGCTATTATAAAACTCAATGAAAATTCACTGTCACACCGCCACGTTTTTTTGCACAAGTACCTATCACAGAGTTTTAAAAAAGTGCTACCACTGCTACCACCCTTACTACTGAAACCACCATGAACAGGGCGTTCTGCAGGGTGGTGGCAGCACCTTTTTTTATGCGGAAAAAAGGGCTGCTGCCATCACCTTTTTCCGTTCTTTCCGGATGTTGATCCTTTCCGGCTGTCTTTCTGGAGCTGGAGGTTGCGCCTGTTGACAGGTCAGTTTGCCTCGTTCATCCGTATGAACGCGTACACGGACTAGGAGTTTCAACCGGTTCCGCCAAGTTGAAACTTTAGTTCCATCAGGTTGAAACTTTAGTTCCGTCGGGCTGTAACTTGGGTTCCGTCTGTCTGCAACTACAGTTCTGCCTGATTGTAACTGTGGCTTTGGCTGTATGAAACCGTAGTCCTGCCGGGCCGCAACCTGATTCCTGTAAAGTTGCAGCCAATGCCTTATCCTTCAGTGTGCTCCGTTCTGTCAGTCCGGTGTCCGGTTTCTGTGTGGCCGTACCCTCCGCCTTTTTCCGGTATGTGGTCATCCTTCGCTTCATGTATTTTCCCCTTCTTTCGTTCGTTTTGGAATAAAAAAGAAGTAAAAGTGGTGGTAGCAGCCCTTTTTCCCGCATAAAAAAAAGTGCTGCCACCACCCTTCAAAACGCCCTGTTCATGGTGGTTTCAGCAGTAAGGGTGGTAGCAGTGGCAGCACTTTTGCAAAACTCTGTGGTAGGTGGGTGAGGGAGGATGCTGAATGGCATGACAAAATGCAAAGGAAATATCCAATGATTGTGAATGCATCTCCAAATAAATAAGTAATACCAGAATGTCCGCATCCGAAAATATACTATCTTTGTCACCCATTAGAAACCACATAAGTTCAGATACGAAAACATTCATCCCAAACGTATCTGAATAGTTTGACTGAAAAACAAGATGAGTACAAACACAACATCGGTTTGGCGGAAGAAACTAAAGGAACTGGAGATTGTCATCGTTATTCCCACCTACAACAACGGGAAAACACTGGCGGCAGTCATTGAAGAGGTATACAGGTATGCGGACGATATCATTGTCGTCAATGACGGCTCTACGGATGATACGGCCAACATTCTGGAACAATATCCGGCTATCCGGACCATCACCCATCCTGTCAATAAAGGAAAAGGAACCGCTTTGAAGCACGGTCTTTCCCAAGCAAAAAAAGAGGGTTTCCGCTATGCCATCACCATCGATTCGGACGGGCAGCATTTCGCTTCCGATATTCCCTGTTTTATCGAAGCCATTGAAAAAGAACCCGACACGCTGCTGGTAGGCGCCCGAAACTTGGCCTCCGACAATATGCCGGGCAAGAATACCTTCGCCAATAAATTCTCTAATTTCTGGTTCAGACTGGAAACCGGGCTGAAACTGGAAGATACACAGTCGGGATACCGCCTTTACCCTCTCCGCAAAATGAATGTGCAAAGCTGCTGGTACACCGCCAAATACGAATTCGAGTTGGAAGCCATCGTCTTTGCCGCATGGGGAGATATAGCGGTAAAGAACATTCCCATCCACGTGTATTATCCTCCGCAGGAGGAACGGGTATCTCATTTCCGTCCGTTCCGGGACTTTACCCGCATCAGTGTGCTGAACACGGTGCTGGTACTGATTACCTGCCTTTGGATGGTTCCCCGTAACCTGCTCCGCAAACTGTCATGGAGCAACTGCAAGCGATTCTTCACCGACCATGTACTGAATACACAGGAATCCAACCTGAAGATTGTACTTGCCATCATGCTGGGAATTTTTATGGGTATCGTCCCGTTATGGGGTTATCAGATGCTGACCACCCTCTTTCTTGCACAGCTGTTCAGACTGAATAAAGTGATTGCCCTTGTCGCCGCCAATATCAGTATTCCACCCATGATTCCCTTATTGCTGTACGGCAGTTACCGGACAGGCTGCATGGTACTGGGTAATCCTCCCGATTTACATTTCGGAGACCTTTCTCTTGAAAATGTCAAATCAGTTTTAGAGCAATATTTAACAGGAAGCATTATCTTTGCAATGGCTTGCAGCCTGCTGTCGGGAGTAATCTCTGCAGCACTGCTGGCTATATGTAGGAGAAAAAACGGATATGACTAAATTCTTTGTTGGATTATATAACTATTTTGAAAGGCATAAAGTCTTGTTTTACCTGTCTCTCAGTGTATGCATCCTCTTTATGTCCCTTTTTGCCGCCCAAGTCAGATTCGAGGAAAACGTAACCAGTTTCTTTCCGGATACCAAGGACTCCCAAAATACCATCAACGTATTTGAAAATCTGAAGATAAAGGATAAGATCATGATCATGCTGTCCGGTAAGGACGGTGTGGCGGATGCGGATTCCTTGATTGAAGCAGCCGAGACAATAAAGCAGGATTTACAACAACAAGCGGAAGGAACCCTGATTAAAGAGATCTTCTCAACAGCCGACGAGAACCTGATCAACAGCGCCGGAGATTTTGTTTACGACAATCTGCCCTTGTTCCTTTCCCACGAGGACTACCAACGACTGGATACCTTGCTTACCGCCGGAAACATTGCCTCCCTGATGCAGAAAAACTATTCCAACCTGATATCTCCGGCAGGATTCGCCCTGAAAAACTACCTTATGCGGGACCCGTTGGGACTGGGCAGCCAAACGCTGAAACACCTGCAAGACTTCCAATTGGAAGCTAATTACGAACTGATCAATGAACATATCTTCTCACGGGACGGTTCCACCCTGCTGATGTTCATCACCCCGGTATTCAACACCGGAAGCACGGGCAAAAATGACAAACTCATCCGGCTGATTGAAGACGAGCTGCAAAAAGCGGAAAAGGAACATCCCCAATTGGTTGCCGAATATTTCGGAGGTCCTTCCGTTGGAGTATACAATGCACGACAGATAAAGAAAGATACACTTGTTACTTCTTCCATCGCGCTGATTATCATTATTGTCTTCATATCTTTGGTATTCAAGCATAAGAAATCCATTCCGCTTATCATCACCCCGGTGCTGTTCGGAGCTTTATTCGCCTTATGCCTCATCTACTTTATCAAAGGCGGCATTTCAGCCATTGCCGTAGGTGCGGACTCCGCCGTAATGGGCATTGCCTTGAGCTACTCCATACACATGCTGGCGCATCAGAATCATGTATCGTCCGTGCAACAATTAATCAGAGAAATCGCCTATCCGCTTACCGTAGGCAGTTTTACTACCATCGGCGCCTTTTTCGGCCTCCTCTTTACCAGTTCCAACCTGTTACGGGATTTCGGTCTGTTCGCCTCGCTTGCCTTGATAGGAACCACGCTGTTTTGCCTGGTCTATCTGCCGCATTTCCTGAAAGGGCAGGCGCATGTCAAGCAAGGGGCGGTACTACGCTTTATTGAGAAACTGAACGCTTATCCATACGAAAAGAACAAAGGATTGGTAGGGGGCATCCTCGTGCTGACCCTAGTATGTCTTTTCACCTCGCAGAACGTGCGTTTCAACGAGGATATGATGAGTCTGAACTATGAGCCTGCCCACTTAAAAAAATCGGAAAACAAGCTGGCCGAACTCTTTGACAAGAAAGAAAAAACCGTCCTCTTTGTCAGTACAGGCAAAGATATGGGAGATGCTACCGGACAATACGCCGAAACGAACCGTCTGCTCTCCCAACTGAAAGAAGCGGGAAAAATAAAAGATTACGCCTCTGCCGGACAGTTTCTGATACCGGAAGAGATGCAGGAAGCACGGTTGAAACAATGGCACAACTACTGGACTCCGGAAAAGAAAGCCTGGTTACGCGAAACCATCCGGACAGAGGCTGCCCGTTATCATTTCCGTGAACATGCATTCGAGCCGTTTTTCCAATGGCTCGACCGTCCGTTCCAGCCTTTGGACTACCAGAATGAAATCACTACCCGGCTTCTGAACGAATGGCAGACTTCCGCCGATTCCCTGACCATGCTGATTACTCAGGTGCGGATGAACGAGGCCGACAAGGAAGCGGTGTACCCCCTTTTCCAACCCAAAGAGAAGGTGGTTATCTTCGACCGCGGCTATTTCGCCAACCAATGGGTATCAGCCGTCAATCAGGATTTCTATCTGATTCTTTATATCTCTTCTTTCCTGATTTTCTTTGCCTTATGGATCTCCTACGGACGCATAGAACTGACTCTGATGAGTTTCCTGCCGATGCTGGTCAGCTGGATGATCATTGTGGGATTAATGGGCATACTGGGTATTGAGTTCAATATCATCAACATCATTCTGTCCACCTTTATTTTTGGAATCGGGGATGATTTCAGCATTTTCATTATGGACGGACTGCAGAACAAATACCGCACAGGACGGCAGTTGCTAAACTCGCACAAGACAGCCATCTTCTTCTCCGCTTTCACCACCGTAATAGGTATGGGCACGTTGGTCTTCGCACGCCATCCGGCATTGCAGTCCATTTCCCTCATCTCCATTTTGGGAATGATTGCCGTCGTACTGGTGGCCTACACGCTGCAACCCATCCTTTTTCGGTTCCTCATCACAGCCCCCGCTTCCAAAGGGTTGCCTCCTTATACATTGGCAGGACTGGCAAGAACCGGCAGCTTGTTCCTGCTGTTCTTTATCGGATGCCTGTTCCTGCGCTTGCTGATAGCTGTCATGACCTTGCTTCCTATCCGCAAAGCCTATAAGAAACAAGTGCTTTGCCAACTGATACATGTCACCTGCAAAGGCCTAATCCATATAGCCACATTTGTACATAAAGAAAAAATAAACCAGACGGGAGAAACGTTTAAAAAGCCTGCCATCCTGATAGCCAATCATCAGTCTTTCATCGACATACTGGTATTGCTGGCACTGACTTCCAAACTGGTCATGGTAACCAATCACTGGGTATGGCACTCTCCTTTCTTCGGAGCCATTATCCGCTATGCCGATTTCTATTACGTAGGAGACGGCTACGAGCTTTACGTAGAGCGAATGCGCCAAAAGGTGAAAGAAGGATATTCCATTGCCATCTTCCCCGAAGGGACACGTACCTACGACGGACGGATGAAACGCTTCCATAAAGGAGCCTTCTATCTGTCGGAAAAACTGCAACTGGATATCATTCCGGTCATCCTTTACGGCAACTGTAAAATCATAGCGAAAGCACAGCCGTTCAATGTACGGAAAGGCATCATGCTGACAGAGATTCTGCCGCGTATCCCGGCCAACGATGCTACGTACGGAACCACTTATCAGGAACGTACCAAAAGCATCTCCGCGCGGATGAAAAAAGAATATGCCCGTATCTGCCGGGAGCAAAGCACAACGGACAATCCCGTCTTTTACGAAAACCTGATACAGAACTATATCTATAAAGGACCGGTAGAGGAATGGTATATACGCATCAAGGTGAAAATGGAGGATAACTACAGGTTATTCAACTGGCTGGTTCCCGTCAAAGGACAGATTACTGATATCGGTTGCGGATTCGGACCGCTTTGCTATATGCTTTCCCAACTTTCCGAGGAACGGGAGATTACAGGGATTGATTATGATGAAGACAAGATAGCAGTGGCGCAACAGGGTTGGCTCCGCACTCCCCACCTGCAATTTGTATGTGCCAACGCCTTGGAGTATCCTTTACCGGAAAGTGACGTATTCATACTGAATGACATGCTTCATTATATGAGTTATGAGCATCAGCGGACTTTATTGCTCAGATGCATGGAACGGTTGCGTCCGGAAGGGAAGCTGATTGTGCGGGACGGCAATGCCGCCAATACAGGAAAACACCGGCTGACCCGTTTCACCGAACTGCTGTCTACCGGCATTTTCAACTTTAACAAGACGACAGAACAACTGTGTTTCACATCCGAAGAACAAATAAGAAGTATCGCACAAGCATGTGGGATGCAGCTGGAAATTTTACCTAACGACAGATATACTTCGAATACGATTTATATCTTCCAGAAAAACAAACCGGAGCATGAGTAAGTACGATATCATCATCATAGGCAGCGGACTGGGCGGTCTGGAATGCGGAGCCATCTTAAGCAAAGAGGGCTACCACGTCTGTGTGCTGGAGAAAAACGAACTGTTTGGCGGCTGCTTCCAGACTTACCAACGCGGCAGGCATCGGATGGATACCGGCATTCACTATATCGGCAGTCTGGATGAAGGACAAATCATGAATCAGTATTTCCGTTATTTCGGGATCATGGACAAGCTGTCTATCCAACGGATGGATGAAGAAGGATTCGACCGGATTTATTATAAGGACGCCATTTATGATTATGCCATGGGGCATGAACGGTTCATGGAAACCCTGTGCCACTCATTCCCCCATGAACGGGAGAACTTAAAACGGTATGTGGCAGCTATCCGGTCGGTGGGAACCCTGATCAGCATAGACCAACTGAAAAAAGGCCGCCTGTCCCAAGAAGGCATGGATTTCTTTGCCACCTCGGCAGCCGGGATGATAACCTCCGTTACCACGAACAGGGATTTACAGAATGTACTTGCCGCAACCTCCCTGCTCTATGGCGGGATTAAAAATAAATCTACCTTCTATGAGCACGCCATGATTAACAACTCTTATATGGAGAGTGCCTATCGTTTCACGGAAGGAAGTATGCAAGTCAGTCTGGAATTAATCCGGAACATACGTGCCAACGGCGGCACGGTGCTGAACCGGAAAGAAGTGACCCGTATCCTTGTCAAGGATGAAGCCATACAAGGAGTGGAAGTGAACCATGAAGAGGTGATGGAAAGTACCTGCGTCATATCCAACCTGCATCCGCAACTCACCTTATCCCTGCTGGATAAGAACCATTCCATCAAACCGGCTTTTGTGTCGCGCATCAAGTCACTGGAAAACAGTTACGGGATATTCACGCTCAATCTGATGATGAAAAAAGACTGTTGCCCCTATCAGAACCATAATATATACCTGCACGGCAATGAGGAGGTGTGGTATGACAAAGATACGCACAAAGGGAGTACCCCCAGTTGCATGATCTCCATGCAAGTACCCCGCGGCAACAGCAAATTCACAGAGGTGGTTTCCATACTGACCCCCATGTATATGGATGAGGTCAGCGAATGGACGGATACGGCTCCCGAACACCGTGGCGAGGCATACCGCCAGTTCAAGGAAGAAAAGACGGAACAGATCTTGCAGTTCCTGAGCCAGTTCGGGTTTCACTGGAATCATTGCATTGAAAAGATTCATACCACGACTCCGCTGAGCTATCGGGACTATACCGGAACCATAGACGGTTCGGCATACGGCATTGTCAAGAATTACCAATATCCGCAAATCAGTTTTGTTTCCACACGCACCAAACTGAAGAATCTGTTCCTCACGGGGCAGAATCTGAATGTACACGGTGCCTTGGGCGTGACGCTGACAGCCATGCTCACTTGTTCGGAATTTGTAGGTCAGGAATATTTAGCAAAGAAAGTAGGCAATGCATAAGATTCTGAAGAAAACCATCAAGTACGGGGCAGCTGCCCTGTTGACGCTGATAGCGGTGATCCTGACAGGAATCGGCTATCTCTATTTATCTGCCGATATGATGACTCCGCCATTCGAGTCTACCCCTGAAACGGATCGTGTGATACGGAAAGACAGTCTCCGGCAATACGGCGAAAACTACCTGCGCCACAGTGAGAGCGAACTTTGGGAACTGAAAGTCAGCGGACCTGCCTACGAAAGAGGAAAAGCCATCGGCAAACTGACTTCCGACTTGCTTTATTTTCAAGAGAAAGTATTTGTGAATCAGATAAAAGAGATAGTCCCCTCTGAAAGTTACCTCAAATTCCTCCGTTTCTTCATTGTCCTTTTCAACCGGAATCTGGGGAAGAATGTGCCGGAAGAGTTTCGGGACGAGATTTATGGCATCTCCCTCTCCTGCACCCATGAGTATGATTTCATCGGCACCCCCTACGAGCGTCAGTTAAATTACCACTCCGCCCACGACTTGGGACATGCCATGCAGGACTATATGCTAGTAGGATGCAGTTCATTTGCCTGCTGGGGTGAGAACAGTGCCGATTCTTCCCTTATCATCGGCCGTAATTTCGATTTCTACATGGGTGACGCCTTTGCACGCAACAAGCTCGTTTCGTTTTACCAACCCGAAAAGGGATATCGCTTCGCATCCGTGGGATGGGCCGGAATGACCGGTGTCCTTTCCGGCATGAATGAAACGGGGCTGACGGTCACCATCAATGCCGCCAAATCGGATCTGCCTGCCGCATCCGCCACCCCTATTTCCATCCTGACGAGGGAAATATTGCAATATGCCTCTACCATTGAGGAAGCATACGCCATCGCCCGGAAACGGAAAACATTTGTCTCGGAATCCATCTTAATTGGTTCGGCCCAAGATGGCAAGGCGGCGATTATAGAGAAATCACCGGAAAAAATCGCTCTTTTCACAGGAAGCGAACAACAGATCATCTGCACCAACCACTATCAGTCGGAAACATTCAGCCATGACAAACGTAACCGGGAAAACATAGAAACTTCGGACAGCCCCTACCGCTTTGCCCGTTTGCAGGAGCTACTGAAAGAAAACATCCCCCTAGATGCTCCGAAAGCCGCAGCCATCCTCCGCAACCGAAAAGGAGTAGGAGAAGCGGAACTGGGACTTGCCAACGAAATGGCCATTAATCAATTCATCGCCCATCATTCCGTTATTTTCCAGCCGGAGAAAAAGCTGATGTGGATATCCACCTCTCCCTGGCAATGCGGCAAGTACGTGGCATACGACCTGAACAGGATTTTCAGCGATTCCATCGATTTCAACCATGAAATCTATACCGAATGCCTGACCGTGCCTGCGGACTCCTTCCTACAACAACAGGAATACCAACAGCTGATGACTTACAAAAGACTGGCTCCTGTACTACGGAAGCAGATTAAAAAGAAAGAACGGCTGGACGAACAGACCCTGCACGCCTTCCAACATGCCAACCCTCATTTCTTTTATGTGTACGAGTTACTGGGAGATTACTATCATGCCACGGGACAGCAGGAGAAAGCCCTGCGCAATTGGAAGAAAGCCCTCTTGCTTCCTATCCCCAAGCGAAGTGAATCAGAACGTATAGAACATAAAATAAACAACTAAGATGAAAAAGAATCCGGAAATACAATTCCGCTCCCCTGAGGAAATCAAAGCCTATCAGGAAAGCCGGCTGGCTGAGGAACTGCTTTATTTGCAGAATCATTCACGATTCTACCAACGTCTGTTCCAAGCACATCACATCGATATACAACAGATAAAAACCATCGAAGACTTGCAACAAATACCTGTCACGACCAAGACAGACCTGCAACTTCATAATGAAGATTTTATCTGTGTGAGCCGCGATGAAATTATTGACTATGTCACCACATCGGGCACCTTGGGCGACCCCGTCACTTTTGTATTGACTTCCGAGGACCTTGACCGGCTGGCCTACAACGAATATCTGTCATTCACCACCACCGGATGCAGCAGGCAAGATATACTACAGCTGATGACCACCATAGACAGACGTTTCATGGCGGGCCTCGCCTACTATATGGGAGCTCGTGAGTTGGGTATGGGAGTAGCCCGCGTGGGAAACGGCATTCCCGAACTGCAATGGGATACTATCTGGCGCATCCATCCCACTTGCGGTATGGTAGTCCCTTCCTTTCTGATCAAGCTGATTGAATTTGCCGAAAAGAACCATATTGATTACCATCACTGCTCCATGCAGAAATGCGTATGCATAGGCGAAGCACTACGCAATCCCGATTTCACCCTGAACACACTGGGTAAGCGGATACACGAGAAATGGGATTCCCTGCAACTTTACTCCACCTACGCATCTACCGAAATGCAATCCTCGTTTACCGAATGCAATGAATTTCACGGGGGTCACCTCCAGCCGGAACTGATTATCGTAGAGTTTCTGGATGATAACAACCAGCCTGTAAAAGAAGGGGAAGCAGGCGAAGTGACCATTACGACTTTGGGAGTAAGAGGAATGCCGCTACTCCGTTTCAAGACCGGAGATATTTGTTACCATTATACCGAACCTTGCGCCTGCGGACGTAACACCATCCGTCTCAGCTCCATACTGGGCCGTAAAGGACAAATGATAAAATATAAAGGTACAACCCTTTACCCACCCGCCTTATTCGATATTCTGGACAACATCCCCCATATCAAGAATTACATTGTAGAGGTTTATACCAATGAGCTGGGAACGGATGAAATACAGATCCGTATCGGAAGTGAAAACCGCAGCGGAGCTTTCGCTAAAGAAATCAAAGACCTGTTCCGTTCCAAAGTACGGGTGGCTCCGAGTATCAATTTTGAATCGGCAGAGTATATCGCGAAAATACAAATGCCACCCATGAGTCGAAAAATAGTTAAATTTATTGATTTGAGATAATATTTTTCTACCTTTGGCAGCAACAAAACAACACTAAAAAAGAACTAATATGAAACAGTTACTCGTTTTATTATTCCTTGTAAGCAGCATGGCTTGCTTCGGGCAAAACAAAGACGCCTTGGAAGACATCTCTTCTGTAACATTTTATGGCATAGACTTTACCCGTGCCAAAGTGTACGGTGCCAAAGAAGGCTCCATACAGTTCAAATATACTTTTGATGACATCAACAAGCTTTTCATCACCGAACCGAAGAAGTATGATATTGGCAAAAGACTGGGTGTCAATGTAGAAGTGACCTCATTAGAGGCAGTAAACGATGCCAACAAGACCATCAATCCCGACGAAATCATGACGACCGACAGCGGATACACCCTGGATGAAAAACAGATAGAAGAGGTCATCAAGACACTCCCTATTCTCTCTCAAGAAGAAAAAACAGGATTGATTATGGTTGCCATGCTTTTAAACAAGGCTGATGCAAGAGCCACCTATCAAATAGTATTCTTCAATACGAAAACCCGTGAGATCCTGTATAGTGCACCGACTAACGGCAAAGCACGCGGTTTCGGGTTACGCAATTATTGGGCAGGTTCCGTACATAGTGCCATGAAGAAGTTAGACTAATCCATCAACTCACTACAGAGGGTGTATCCATATTTTCAATACACCCTCGACAATGTACATACATCATTTCTCTATAACAGAAGTAAGAGGATGACGATTGCCTTTTATCTCTCTTAAAAATGCCTTTGCAGAACCAAAATTCAGATAAAGGTCCAAGCGTACCGGTAAGTGATTCTTATCATCGGTAACATAGAAAGTTATTACCTCTTTTTCCTTCCCTTTTTTATATTCCACCAATGAAAAGACCAGACAGCGATATTTCACACCATTTTCTGCTTTAAAGTTCTTCCGGCCCCGATAAATTAATGTTTGCTGCTCTACTTTAGTACCTGTAGCCATATCAAACAATATTTTATCGCCTACCTTATAATCACTCACATCAAATGAACGTGCCCTCATCAATATGCTCAACATGTCAAAGATGCATTCATCACTCTGGTCTTTGGATTTTATTGTGTCACGTCCTCTTCTCATACGATGCTGATCGGCAATGCATTTGCCATTTTTATAGCTGAACCATACTTCGTCCACCGTATAGCGATCTCCTTCTTCGGCCCCCTTACGGAAATAAACAGGCTCCAACCGATTGCTGGTTATGCAAGTCAATGTGTCACGCATTTTAAAGAAAAAATCAACTTGCTTGTTACTGACAGAAACAAGGTTGCTACGGAAACAAGGCTCCCCTTGATAAGTAATAGCCTGCATATCCATTTTTGCCTGCCCGGCGGCAACCCAAATAAATTTCCAGTTAAACTTCAAGTCGTATACCAACTCTTCGCCTGCCTGAATAGCCGCGTTTTGCGTTGCACATTGCGCTTTGGCTACCACAGCAACAAACCAGCCACACAATAATATGAGAATCATTTTTTTCATCGGCCTAATTTTCTAGCTCTTTCTTTGTTTCGATCTTGTATCTTTTTAGCTTCTTCCGGTTTTTGCTTCTTTATTTCGTCCAATTTTTGCTTGTCTACAGGTATGGCGTTTACATCCCAATTCTCTTCAAATTCAAAGTTTGCCTTCATCTCCCATACTTTCGGGAAATAGAAAACTTCTTCGGGCTGAATTTTCTTATCATAATCTCCCGTATCCCATACCCCATTATTATTACGGTCGTTAAACAAACGTATATAATATTTTGTACTAGGATTTAGGAAATAGAAATCTGCCGTTCCTTCCTCTGTTACCGGCTGCTGGCGCAAAACATTTCCACTAGCATCCAACAATTCGGCAATCGCATTGGGAATCTCCCCTTTTATATTCAACAAAATAGTCCCATACTCCTCCATTTTCTTCACTTTTACCGTTTGTTGGACTTTATCTGTATGCAACCCATAGATCCCTGTAAATGCCAAAGAATCAATAGTCAACTGATATTCTTGCTCCGGTTGCCAATCTGCCAAAATTTGGTATTGACGCGGCTTCACCGAATCCGCCATGAAAAAGAAAGGAGCCGGTTGCCACAAACTGTCCACCTTCACTTCCATGTGAATGGCCGCAGTGTCTATACTTGCCACAGGTTCTTCAAAAGACAAATAGATATTCCTGTAGATATCGAACGCTGACGGAGCATCGACATTCATAGTCAGAAATTTAGTTGGTTCCACTTTGATGGTATCCCCCTTCTTCTCTCTCTTTTTACGTTCCTTTTCTTTTTCCTCATCCGCTTTTTTCTGTAATTTTTCCCGTTGCTCTCTTGTCAGTTTATTAGCCAGATAAATCGTATCGGTTTTGGGAACCAACCGGTTCAATGTATCCGTATATAAATAATCCAGCTGAACCTCCAGTGTATCCATCTGATAAACCAGCGAATCTTTGATCCAATAACAAATGGAATCGTTGTGTGGAGTGGTTTCTATAATAAACGCATTCTTCTCATCGAAATTCAATCCTTTCAAAACAGGCAATGTATCGGCTGGCGCACTGAAGGATAATACAAAATGGTTCTCCTTATCACGCTCGCTCTTGGTCAAATACTGACGATCATTTACCCCCTTAAATGCTCTTAGAATAATATTATCCGGCAAGAAACGAGTATAACCCACCGTTTTAACAGTATCGATAGTAAGTGTATCTTTCCACAATGTATCCTGACGTGTAGCCGCTTCCATGGAAGGAATAATAATAGAATCGCTAAAAGCAATCATCTCGGTCTTGGAGTCATATAAATAATTTTGATTGCCATCCATCAAACCGAAAATATGATATTTGCCGGGTGCTATACCGCGAATGATGAAATGGCCGCGACTGTCTGTACGGGATACGCGGTCAAACGGTTTCGTGACAAAAGCACTATCACTCAAATCAGCGTGCAACCCTACCATCATCCCTTTAACAGGTTCCAAATCAGCAGCAGCCAACACGGTTCCGGAAACTTCCAATGTATCAATAGCCTCTCCTGTAGAAAAAGAAAAAGAATAATTACCCAGTGGATTACCCTCATTATTATCTACAATAGCATCCGAGAAATCAATGGTATAGGTAGTATTGGGTTTCAATGAATCCACAAGATTAACCAAAACTCTTCTGCCGCTTGCCTTGATATCAGGCTGTTCCAATTGAGGAGGAGACACCACTACTTTCTCCGATGTTTTCTCTAATTTGATAAACTCATCAAATTCAATCGCTATCTTCTTATCCTTATTGTTTGTAGCATATGGTTTAGGAGAACTTCTGACGAACTTAGGCGGTTCCTCATCATAAGGACCGCCATCCGGTGTCCCCATGCTTGCGCAGGAATACACCACAATCATCAGCATCAACAAAGCAGGTAATTTATGTTTTTTCCAATTCATGTTCTTATTGGTTCAAGCTTAGCATTTCTTCTATATAATCACGCGTATTACTTAATCTCGGCACTTTGTGTTGTCCGCCTAATTTGCCTTTTTCTTTCAGCCAATCGTGGAACAGATTAGGTCTTGCCACAATTATTTCCAACGGCTGCAAGGTAATGTTTTTATGGCGTTTAGCTTCGTAATCGGAGTTAATTTGTTGTAAAGAAGTGTCAAGAACTTGGCTAAATTTCTCTAAAGAATCCGGCATCTCGGCAAATTCAATCAGCCATTGATGACGGCACTTGGCATGCACATCCATGAAAACAGGAGCAGCAGAATAGTCAACAATCTGTGCACCGGTCGCCTCACAGGCTTTTGCCAACCCTTGTTCCGCATTATCCACCATCAACTCCTCACCAAATGCATTGATAAAATGCTTGGTACGCCCTGTTATAACAAATTTATAGGGGTTTTTGTTGGTGAACTTCACAGTATCACCAATCATATAACGCCACAATCCGCAGGAAGTACTGATGACCATCGCATAATTTTTATTTAATTCCACATCAACCAGCGGAACAATATGAGGATTTTCAGTGCCGACGTCTTCCATCGGAATGAATTCATAAAACACACCATAGTCAATCATCAGCAACATGGACGGATCACTGAAATCATTTTGTAATCCGAAGAACCCTTCACTGGCATTGTATGTTTCCATATAATGCATCTTGTCGCTACGAATAAATTGTTTATATTGCTCGCGATAAGGAGTAAAAGCAACCCCTCCATGAAAGAATACTTCCAAATTAGGCCATACTTCTGCCAAATTATCCGTTCCCTTCACTTCCAGAATACGTTTCAATACAGCCATCATCCATGACGGCACTCCTGAAAGGTTAGTCACATTTTGATTCATTGTGGCACGGGTAATTCTTTCCACTTTTTCCTCAAAATCACTCAGCAATGCAATTTTCTTCTCGGGCACCCGAATCAAGTTGACCAACGGATTCACATTTTCAATCAATATGGCAGAAAGGTCTCCCACAAGACTCCGTCTTACATTATAATTCGGTGCATGGCTTCCTCCTAGAATCAGTCCTTTTCCAGAAAAAAAACGACTTGCCGGATTCTGTTGCAAGTAAAGTGCCACAGCATCTTTCCCACCGGCATAATGAGTATCATGCAAACCTTCTCGGCTGACAGGAATAAACTTACTCTTGTCATTGGTCGTTCCCGAAGATTTGGCAAACCACTTCACTTCTCCATGCCACAGGACATCTTTTTCCCCCTGACGCATACGCTCTACGTATGGTTTGATTTCTTCATAAGTCTGTATAGGTACACGCTGGAAGTCTTGATATCTCTTTATGTCTTTATAGCCATATTTCAATCCCCACTCCGTATTGGCCGCATCATTAATCAGCCGGCAAAATACTTTATGTTGGAGTGCCTCAGCCTGAGTTGCATACAAGGCTGTTGCTTTTTGTCTGGGCTTGAATAGCGTACTAATTAGTCTGGTAGAATTCATTTGTCTTAGTATACAATTCGTTATATCCTGCAAAAATAGCTTATTTCTATATTATAATGGCTGATAACATTATTTTTTTTATAGTTTTCTACATTACTTTTATTTTTTGCTATCTTTACGGTCACTTACAACTTAACATCAAAGGCTATGAAGATAGGAATATTGACATCAGGAGGAGACTGTCCCGGAATAAACGCCACAATCAGAGGAGTTTGCAAAACAGCAATAAATCATTACGGTATGGAAGTTTATGGAATTCATAGCGGATTCCGGGGATTGCTGGACAATGACGTAGAACCATTGACAGAAAAATCATTATCGGGCTTGTTAAATTTGGGAGGAACCATACTAGGAACTTCCAGGGAAAAGCCATTCAAGAAACGCCTGTCGGCAGCCTCGGAAGACAAACCGGCCTTGATGTTAAAAAATATTCATAACCTGGGACTGGACTGCATCGTATGCATCGGTGGAAACGGAACTCAAAAGACCGCAGCCAAACTGGCGCAAGCAGGTGTGAACGTTGTTTCTGTACCTAAAACCATAGACAATGATGTCTGGGGAACGGACGTTTCATTTGGTTTTGATTCTGCCGTAACCATTGCCACCGATGCCATTGACCGGCTACATTCCACAGCCAGCTCACATCAGCGTGTCATGGTTATCGAGGTTATGGGACATAAAGCCGGCTGGATTGCGCTTTATTCCGGAATGGCGGGAGGCGGTGACGTGATTCTTATTCCTGAGCTTCCATACGACATACATAACATCGGAAATACCATTATTGAACGCTTGAAAAAAGGAAAGCCCTATTCTATTGTCGTTGTCGCAGAAGGTATCCAAACCATAGACGGCAAGAAAGCCGCCGAATACATAGCTCAAGAAATTGAATATGAAACCGGATTCGAGACTCGTGAAACCGTATTGGGATATATCCAGCGAGGCGGCTCACCTACTCCCTACGACCGTAATCTGGCCACCCGTATGGGCGGACATGCCACAGAACTGATCGCCTCCGGACAATTCGGACGAATGGTTTCTTTGCAAGGTGCGAAAATAGGCTCCATCTCTCTGGATGAAGTGGCTGGTAAATTAAAACTTGTCAATGAAAACCATGACTTGATTGTACAAGGTAAACGGATGGGAATCTGCTTCGGGTAAGAAGCAGATTCATTCCTGTCATTTTACATACCATATTTGTCCGGAAAATCCCCTAAAACCACTTTAAAATAGAATAACTACCTAAAAGCCTCAAACTAACCGATATGAATAAAAACTTACTTGTATCTTTCGCTCTCGCTTCCTTGACAGGAATCCCGACACATGCAAAAGAAAAAACATCCCCGGAAGCAACCTCACAGCGTCCCAACATTATCTTATTCATGGTGGATGATATGGGCTGGCAAGATACCTCCTTGCCTTTCTGGACACAGAAAACCCATTATAACGAAGCCTATGAAACCCCTAATATGGAACGCCTGGCAAAGAAAGGGATGATGTTCACACAGGCCTACGCCTGCAACATCAGTTCCGCTACCCGTTGCAGTCTGATAACAGGTGCCAACAATACCCGGCACCGGGTGACCAACTGGACGCTTGAAAAGGACAAAGCCACCGACAGGCCAAGCAATACAATACAACCACCAGACTGGAACTACAACGGAGTCAGCCAGGTAGCCGGAACCCCCAATACTTTTGTCGGAACCTCTTTCGTTGAATTGCTCAGACAAAGCGGTTATCATACCATCCACTGCGGAAAAGCTCATTTCGGATCCATTGACACACCGGGAGAAAACCCTACCCATTGGGGGTTTGAAGTAAATATAGCCGGACATGCCGCCGGTGGCCTGGCTACTTACCTGAGCGAGCAGAACTACGGTCACACCCGCGATGGAAAAGCCTACTCACAGATGGCGGTTCCCGGCCTGGAAGATTATTGGGGAACCGGTATATTTGCTACAGAAGCCCTGACACAGGAAGCTATCAAAGCTCTGGATAAAGCCAAAAAGTACAATCAACCCTTCTATCTGTATATGGCGCATTACGCTATCCATATTCCTATTGATAAGGATATGCGCTTCTTCCCCAAATATATTAGAAAAGGACTTAGTGACAAAGAAGCCGCATACGCATCCCTGATTGAAGGAATGGATAAAAGTCTGGGAGATCTGATGGACTGGCTGGAAAAGAACGATGAAGCGGATCATACAGTCGTCATCTTTATGAGTGACAATGGAGGGCTGGCCTCCCAACCCGAATGGCGCGATGGGCAGATTTATACTCAAAACTATCCCCTCAACAGCGGCAAAGGCTCTTTATATGAGGGAGGAATACGCGAGCCGATGATTGTGAGCTGGCCCGGAGTAGTCAGCCCGGATACTCGTTGTGACAAATACCTTATGATTGAAGATTTTTATCCCACCATACTTGAAATGGCGGGCATTACAAACTATAAGACTGTCAGCCCTATAGACGGTATCAGCTTTATGCCCCTGCTGAAAGGCACAGGAGACCCGTCCAAAGGACGTGCACTGGTATGGAACTTTCCTAATATCTGGGGTAATGACGGACCGGGCATCAACCTGGACTGCTCTATCCGTAAAGATGAATGGAAACTGGTCTATTATTATGAAACCGGCAAAAAAGAATTGTTCAACATTCCAAACGATATCAGTGAAAAAAATGATGTAGCAAAGCAACATCCCGGCATCGTAAAACGACTTTCCAAGGAGCTAGGGAACTATCTGCGGGCAGCAGGAGGGCAGCGTCCCATATTCAAAGCCACCGGAAAACCCTGTCCGTGGCCGGACGAAATCTAGTTCTCGTCAGTATATTGAAATATGCCCGACTACATTTTCTTGATGTAGTCGGGCATATTTCAATATATTATATATTCTCTACCAAAATAGCAAATTAATAGATTAAGCGTTTTCCTTGAAAGCCCTCTCCTCCGCTTCACTGATTATCTGCTCGACTACATCCGTTTTTTTAATCTCTTCCAAAGAAAGGTCCAAAGTAGTAGCCACACTGTCCGAAAGCTTACTACCAGAAACCGTTACCTCTTCCTGAGATAACTCACGAGCAGCCTTAGCCGCAAAAATACATTCAATAAAATTGGAATCATTCTTGATTTTTCCCAAAGCCATACGTGCTGCCATCTGTTGGGACTCCTTCTTCGAATAACCGGTTCCTTTTCCTCCCACAACTCCCTCTACCAGCACTTCACTCTCGAAAGTAGGGCTGTATTTCTGGTCGTGTGACTGAGTTATCAACTCAAAGGTTATTTCAAAACGATTTTTCTGACTCCATTCTATCAACTTAGATTTAAAGTTTACCTCCTTACGGGAAATCTTCTCCAAGTTTATATAAGATCCAATAATACGATGCTCCATAAAATATTTACAGGCACGATATCCCCTATCTAAATAAATAGCACCTACCAATGCTTCGAATGCATTACCACACATATAGCTGTTATGAGAAGACTGGCGAGCCGTATACTTAATCAGCTTATCCAAACCAATCTCTACGGCCAAACGGTTCAATGTTTCACGCTGCACTATTTTAGAACGGGTATTCGTTAGAAATCCCTCACGCTTTCCTTCAAACTTTTTGTAAACAATATCTGCCACCACAGCATCCAGAATAGCATCCCCCAAGAATTCCAAACGTTCATTATTAAGTAAACGCCCCTTATCAGACTTCACTGATGAAGATTTGTGAAGCAAAGCCTGTTCATAGATGCTAATATCCTTAGGATAAAATCCAAGCATCTTATAAAAACGAAGATAAGACCCCTTATCCTTGCGAAAAAGAAGTCTTATCTTATCCTTTATATTGCTAAACACGATTATTCAGCATATTTTTTTACGATTACACATGCATTATGTCCACCAAAGCCAAAGGTATTGCTCAATGCAGCGTTCACAGTACGCTTCTGAGCCTCATTGAACGTAAAGTTCAAGTTATAATCGATATTCTCATCGTTATCCCCTTCTTCGTGGTTAATAGTCGGCGGAACAATGTCGTTCTTTACAGCCAATACACTGGCAATCGCTTCCACCGCACCGGCAGCACCCAACAAGTGTCCTGTCATAGACTTAGTAGAGCTGATATTCAGTTTATAAGCGTGGTCTCCAAATACATCTTTGATAGCTTTCACTTCTGAAACATCACCTACAGGAGTTGAGGTTCCATGTACATTGATGTAATCAATATCTTCCGGTTTCAATTCCGCATCTTCCAGTGCATTCTGCATCACCAATTTAGCTCCCAATCCTTCTGGGTGAGAAGCTGTCAAGTGATAAGCATCGGCAGAAGCACCTACACCGGCAAGTTCCGCATAAATCTTAGCTCCACGTGCTTTTGCATGTTCCAATTCTTCCAAAATCAGACAGCCTGCACCTTCACCCATCACAAAGCCATCACGGCTTGCACTAAACGGACGAGATGCACGTTCCGGATCATCGTTACGGGTAGACAAAGCATGCATAGAATTAAAACCTCCCAAACCAGCTTCAAAAATTGCTGCCTCCGCACCACCTGTAACAATCACGTTTGCTTTACCCAAACGGATATAGTTAAATGCATCGGCAATAGCATTTGATGAAGATGCACAAGCAGAAGTTGTTGTGAAGTTAGGACCATGGAAACCATACATGATAGAAATCTGTCCCGATGCGATATCGGCTATCATCTTGGGAATAAAAAACGGGCTGAA
Organism: Bacteroidaceae bacterium; assembly: GCA_011959205.1. Lineage (GTDB taxonomy): Bacteria > Bacteroidota > Bacteroidia > Bacteroidales > Bacteroidaceae > Phocaeicola. Next base: position 13,115 of record BLLV01000136.1, on the reverse strand, counting down.
TTTCGGTCCGATAGTATCTTTATTCAGCGTATAGTTAGTTACTTCTTCTTCAAAAGTATGAATGCCTCCGATACCTACACCGTAAATTACACCTATTCTATTCAAATCTTCTTTTTCGAGGTCCATTCCAGAATCTTCCACCGCTTCTTTGGCAGCTGCAATAGCATACTGTGTATACAAATCCATTTTGCGAAGTTCTTTACGGTCAATGTAATCAGTTCCATTGAAATTCTTCACTTCGCAGGCAAAATGAGTCTTGAATTTAGACGCATCGAAATGAGTAATAGGTCCTGCCCCGCTTACCCCTTTCAGTAGGTTTCCCCATGTTTCCGCAACATTGTTACCTACAGGAGTAAGAGCACCAAGACCTGTTACTACTACTCTTTTTAATTCCATATTATAAAATAGGGATAATTACTTAGCGTTAGCTTCGATATAAGAAACAGCGTCGCCTACTGTACCAATTTTCTCAGCCTGATCATCGGGAATAGAGATTCCGAATTCTTTTTCGAATTCCATAATCAGTTCTACAGTATCCAGTGAATCTGCGCCCAGATCATTAGTGAAGCTTGCTTCTGTTGTAACTTCTGATTCTTCTACACCTAATTTATCAACGATGATAGCTTTTACTCTTGATGCAATTTCAGACATAACTTTAATTTTTTAGTTAATAAATTGAATTATTTTATTTTCTTTGCGGTTGCAAAGGAATGAATATTTCTTGGGCTAAGCAAATATTCAAGCAAATAAATGCAGAATTTTGCACATTTTTTTGTTTTATGTGCACCAAAATAGAGATTATTATGAAAAGAATTGCAATTTTAGCTTCAGGAGAAGGCACAAATGCCGAAAGAATTATTCGGTATTTTTTAGAGAAAAGAACAGCTGAAGTAGCATTGGTTATTACCAACAAAGCACAGGCAGGTGTGCTCAAGCGGGCTGATAGACTGAGCGTTCCATCACTCATCCTCACAGCTCAAGAGTTTGCCGACGGAAAAGCATTGGAAGCACTTCACCAATACAATATCGAAATTATTGTACTAGCAGGCTTCCTCCTAAAAGTACCTGATACCATATTGCATGATTATCCGAATAAAATAGTAAATATTCATCCGGCATTGCTTCCAAAATTTGGCGGGAAAGGCATGTATGGCGTGCGAGTGCACGAAGCAGTTCTTGCTGCCGGCGAAAATGAAAGCGGCATCACTATACATTATATTAATGAAGAATACGATGAAGGAGGCATTCTCTTTCAGACCGCCTGCCCTGTGCAGTCCGATGACACACCAGAAACACTGGCGGCAAGGGTGCATCAGTTGGAATACGAGCATTTTCCCCAGATAATTGAACGAATTCTATCGGACGCCGACTCCTCCTTAAACACATTTCGCCAATAAAGTTCCTTGAACTCAAATTCCAATGTTTTTTCTCCAAAGTTTCCATTTTCTGTTGCCTATTTTTTGAGAGCACAGGCAACGCTCATTTTATGTTCACTGTTTTTTCGCACCGCTTAGAATGATAAAACAAAAAAAAATCAAAAAATAGTTTCCGGACGCCCTCCTACGACAGGAACAGCAATTTCCCGCCTCAACGGATAATTTTCCCGTAAACGTTCAAAGTACTCAGGATGCAGTTTCAATACATCACTGTCACGAGTCGGATCATATACCTGAAGAAAAACCTCTTCCGGATCGAATGAGTAAACCCTAGGAGGCAAAGCAGGCGGTACTATTTTAAAATCAGCCTGTATATGGAAAAAATTACAAATCTCTTCCAGCACCATTCGAGTAGCATTAGACTTTCCATCAGCTGAATACCCTGCAATATGAGGAGTCCCCAAGAAAATTTTATCCAATAATTCCAAATGAATATCAGGCTCATTCTCCCACGTATCAATAACGGCATCACGTATTCTCCCTGTTTTCAGCGCATCAAGCAAAGCCGAAGTTTCTATTACTTCCCCTCGAGAAGTATTGACTATAAAAGGTCTGCGTTGCAAACCAGCAAAGAAATCCGCATCCGCCAGATGGAACGTCTTATATTTCCCATTTCCATTCAGCGGAGTATGAAAGGTAATTATATCACATTCCCGTGCCAGCATAGATAAATCTACAAATCCCATTTCCCCTCGATCTGCACGCGGAGGATCATTCAACAACACACGCATACCCAATGCTTCCGCCATACGTTGAATACGGCTTCCCACATGTCCTACCCCAACAATACCCAGACAGCTTTCTTCCAATCTCACTCCCTTCCGGCGTTTCAACAACAACAATACCGAATGCAGATACTGCTCCACACTACCCGCATTGCAACCGGGACAGTTCTGCCATGCAATCCCCGCTTCACGGCAATAATCCACATCAATATGGTCAAATCCGATGGTCGCGGTAGCAATGAACTTCACCTTGCTTCCTTCCAACAGTTCACGAGTACAACGGGTACGAGTACGGACCACCAATGCGTCAGCATCCCGTACATCCCCGGCGGTGAAACCACTGCCGGGTAAATACACCACTTCATCGGCTATCTGGCTGATAGCTTCATGTATATAGGGAATTTTATTATCTACTACTATTTTCATCTTAAAAAAACTTGCCAGTTGACAAAGGTAGACACTTTTACCGAATAATAATTGGTTGATTAGAAAACTTTGCATAGATTTGTCTTTTCAATTATTATAACGATAATAACAAAAATACGTAGCTATGACATTTACAGAACTTTGCAACCCTATTTTTGTCCAAGTCATCAATGACTATCACAAGACAGATAATGTGGATACTCCCATCAACAATCCATACGAGTTGAAGAGTATAGAGTATTATCTTTATCTGAAGAACTGGATTGATACGGTGCAATGGCACTTCGAAGATATTATCCGCGATCCAAATATTAATCCGGTAGAAGCCCTTGTTTTGAAAAGACGCATTGACAAATCAAACCAGGACCGTACCGACCTGGTAGAACTGATAGACAGTTATTTCCTTGACAAATACAAAGACGTGAGAATAAAGGCTGATGCCACAATCAACACCGAAAGCCCCGCATGGGCCATTGACCGTCTTTCTATTTTGGCACTGAAAATATACCACATGAGCCAAGAGGTGGAACGTACCGACACAACTCCTGAGCATCACGCACAATGTGAAAAGAAACTGAATATTCTGCTGGAACAGCAAAAAGATTTGTCCTCTGCCATAGATCAACTGATAACAGATATTGAGGCCGGATGCAAATACATGAAAGTATATAAACAAATGAAAATGTATAATGACCCGGCATTGAACCCCGTACTATACGGAAAGAAATAAGCTGTTGTTTTATGGCCAAAATACTGATAATTCGTTTCTCGGCAATCGGTGATGTGGCAATGACCATTCCGGTTATCTATTCATTAGCCACCCAATACCCCCAGCACCAAATTATGGTGTTGAGCCGAGATACGCTTGCCCCTCTGTTCAAGGGACTACCCGACAATGTTCTTTTCCATGGTGTGGACCTCAAAGGTGAACATTCAGGACTGATGGGCTTGGGATGGCTGTACAATAACCTGAAAGAAGAACAATTCGATGCTGTAGCCGATTTTCATGACGTTCTTCGCAGCAAATACCTGCGCTGGCGTTTCAAACTGTCGGGCGTCAAAGTGGCACATCTGAATAAAGGGCGCAACGGAAAACGAAAGTTAGTGCGCCCCAAGCATAAAGTGATGCAATGCCAGAAGTCTTCTTTCGAACGTTATGCAGATGTATTAAGGGATATAGGCTATCCCATACAGTTGAATTTTGTATCTTTGTTCGGAGACAAGAAAGGAGCCATCCAATGCATGAATCCACTAACTGGAGATAAGGACAAGAACAAATGGATAGGAATCGCGCCCTTTGCCGCACATGTAGGAAAAATCTACCCCCTGTCCAAACAAGAGCAGGTAATAAAACAACTTTCCACACGGAAAGACACCAAAATATTCCTGTTTGGTGGAGGACGGAAAGAAATAGAGGTATTGGAAAAATGGGCGGAGCAGTTCCCCAATGTCATTTCCACAGCCGGAAAACTGACACTGAACTTAGAACTGGCATTAATGAGCCATTTAGATGTAATGCTATCCATGGACTCCGCCAATATGCACCTGGCTTCTTTGGTAAATATCCCAGTCATTTCCATCTGGGGATCGACCCATTCATACGCCGGATTCATGGGCTGGAAGCAGTTGCCTGCTAATGCCGTCCAGATAGATTTGCCTTGCCGTCCCTGTTCCGTATTCGGAAACAAGCCTTGCCTGAGAAAGGACTATGCATGCCTTCAAGGAATTACTCCGGAAATGGTGATACAACGTATTGAAAGTATAATTGATTAAAGAATAGAACTGTGTATGAAGATAATAATTCACCCCGAATTCATTAATACCGCCAGCTTCATCAAGCAACTTCCCCAGTTCTTTGAACAGGAAGGTGAATTGTTGCACAACGGACGGAATAAAGTGAAACGATATAGGGTGAATAATAAAGAAATAGTTGTCAAAAGATACAAGAGACCCAATATAATACAAAGAATCGTTTATACCTTTTTCAAGAAAAGCAAAACTGAAAGAGCTTATCTTTTTGCCGGAATGCTGCGTGAAAAAGGCTTTGATACCCCTCATGAAGTAGCCTATATAGAACGGAAAAAGAACGGCTTGTTTTTGGACGGCTATTTCGTGTCACTCAACAGCACTCACCCCCCTCTATCGGAGCTACTGTGGAAACGAGATTTCGACCGGCGTCCAGCTGACGAGCTGGCTGCCTACTTGGTTGAGCTACACAAAAAAGGAGTGCTTCATGGCGACTTGAACCTGACCAATATCCTGTATCACACTGACAAAGAAAAACAATACCGGTTCACCCTGATAGACACTAACCGTTCAAAGTTCAAACCGATTCCTAGAAGGCAAGAATGTTTGGAAAATCTGAAACGATTGACACACAATAAAGCTCTTTTACGCTGCATTGTGATACAATATGCCATTTTGAGAGGATGGGATCCCAAAGAATGTACCCTTGAAGTTTTCCGTTATCTGCTTCTGTTTGAACAGAAACAAAAAAGGAAACGCCAACTTCAGTCATGGATAGGAATAAAAAAATAATTGCTATTGCTAATGAATATTATATACTATATTATCTTTTTCTTCTGGTATCTGCTTTCGCTCTTGCCACTACCAATTCTGTATGTCTTTTCTGACCTGCTCTATTTTCCTTTATACTACTGCGTCCGTTACCGCCGCCGTATTGTAAGGAAAAACCTCACCGAATCATTTCCGGAATTATCAAAAGAAAAGATAATCCACATAGAGAAGCAGTATTACCACTTTTTCTGCGATTATATCATAGAAACAATTAAATTGTTTTCCATATCAAAAAAACAACTGAAAAGACGGATGACCTTCGGAGGAGTGAAAAAGATCGTGAAAAAAATGGAAACAGAGAAGAAGAATTTTTGTTTCGTATATTTAGGGCACTACTGCAATTGGGAGTGGATAGCCTCTCTTCCCTATTGGGCTCCCGATAATATTCTTTGTGGACAAATCTACCACCCTCTGTACAACAAAGCGTTTGACAAACTTTTCCTGCGTCTACGCAATCAGTTTGGCGGTGAATGTATCCCCATGAAAGAGACACTCCGCCGAATTATAGAGCTGAAACAGGCAAAGCAAAAGACAATTATCGGTTTTATATCCGACCAAACGCCCAAATGGAACAGTATACATCATTGGACCGAGTTCTTCCATCGGGAAACTCCGGTTTTCATTGGTACAGAGCGTATCGGAAAACAAGTAGACGCACTGATTTATTATGCTGATGTGAAACGAATCAAAAGAGGATATTATCACTGCGAGTTCAAGCAACTGACAGATGATGCCAAGTCTGTTCCCGATTATGGACTGACAGACAGGTACACAAATAAATTGGAGCAAATGATAACTGCCATGCCACAATATTGGTTATGGAGCCATAACCGATGGAAACGCACAAAAGAAGAATTTGAAAGAAGAAAACAAAAAGAAAATAAATAGTTATGGAGAAATATGATTATTTAATAGTAGGAGCCGGTTTATTCGGATCCGTATTTGCCCACGAGGCTAACAAAGCAGGCAAACGTTGTCTGGTCATTGACAAACGCAATCACCGAGGAGGGAATATCTATTGTGAGGATATAGCAGGTATCCATGTACACAAATACGGAGCACATATTTTCCACACAGACAACAAGGAAGTATGGGATTATGTGAACCGTTTTGTAGAGTTCAATCGCTATACCAACTCTCCTTTGGCTTCTTTTGAGGGAAAACTGTACAACCTTCCTTTCAACATGAATACTTTCTACCAACTGTGGGGAGTAAAGACCCCCTCGGAGGCGAAAGCCAAGATAGAAGAGCAACGCAAAGAGTACGCACATCTCACAGAGCCCGCCAACCTGGAAGAACAGGCACTTAAACTTTGTGGAAAGGATATCTACCGCTGCCTGATAAAAGGATATACCGAAAAACAATGGGGGCGTTCAGCCAAAGAACTGCCTGCATTCATCATCAAACGCATCCCTTTCCGTTTCATTTATGACAACAACTACTTTAACGATGCGTATCAAGGTATCCCTAAAGGCGGTTATAATGTATTGATCGACGCGCTACTGGAAGGAATCGAAGTCCGTCTGGACACCAATTATTTTGACCATCGGCAAGAATTGGACGCATTGGCCGACAAGATTCTCTTTACCGGATGTCTGGATCAATTCTTTGACTACCAATGCGGCCATTTGGAATACAGAAGTCTCCGCTTTGACACACAACACTTGGAAATGGAAGATTTTCAAGGTAATGCTGTGGTGAACTATACCGAACGTGAGGTCCCTTATACCCGTGTCATCGAGCACAAGCATTTTGAATACGGCACGCAACCCACCACCGTAATCACCTACGAATACCCCGATAATTTCGCACCGGGCAAAGAGCCTTATTATCCGGTAAACGACAAACGGAACACGGAAATGGTAAGAAGATATAAAGAACTGGCGGCAGAAAGAAAAGAGGTGCTGTTCGGTGGACGACTGGCACAATATGCCTATGCCGATATGGACGACACAGTGGCTGCCGCCCTTAATTTATGGAGAAAACAAACTAAAGAGTAAAATACAAAATTATGGAACCATCAAAGAAAAAGGTACTGATAGATCTTTCTTACTTAAAGCATCCAGCTTGTGGATTCGGGCAAATAGCGATCAATTACTCAAAACTGTTTGCCACTCTACTTGTAGATGATCTGCACTTCGTGTATTTACTTCCCAAAAGCGATAAAAAATACTATGGAGATAATATCACCCGTGTTCTGTTAAAAAACAGAAACCTGAAACGATGGTTCCCATCCCTCACACTTCCTAAAGTAGATATATGGCATTCAGTAAATCAGTTCAACCGTTTTTACAGGAAAAGTTCGAATCATATACTCACTATACACGATTTGAACTTCCTGTTTGAAGAAAAAGGCAAAAAGAAGCAGAAATCTCTTCAGATAATGCAGAAAAGAATAGATAGAGCAACAATCATCACCACCATCTCTCACTATGTGGCTGATGAAATAAAGCAATATATGAATCTGAATGGGAAAGAAGTTCGTGTCATTTACAACGGAGTAGAGCGAATAGACCAACAGCAAGACAAACGGCCACAGTTTGTTCAAAGTCGTCCTTTCTTTTTCACCATTGGAGAAATACGTGCGAAGAAAAATTTTCATCTGCTGGTGGATGTAATGAAATCCTTTCCCGAATACGACTTATACATTTGTGGAAACGACCAGTTCGATTATGCAAAAGAAATAAGAACAAAAATCAAAGAAAAAGGAACGACTAATGTTTATTTGACGGGAACTATAGAACAAACAGAAAAAATATGGTTATACCGCAACTGCGAAGCTTTCTTATTCCCCAGCAAAGGAGAAGGATTTGGACTGCCGGTCATTGAAGCCATGCAATTTGGAAAAGCTGTATTTATCTCCAACTATACCTGTCTTCCCGAAATCAGTAACGGTTTTGCTTTCATCTGGGACAAACTGGAAACTCAGACAATGGTAGAAAGCATTAGGAAAAATCTCCCTTCCTTCTATAAACAGAAGGAACGAATTGCACAAACAAAGGAACATGCCTATTCTTTCAGTTACGAAAGGCACATCAAGGCATATATTGACTTATATCGCGAACTACTTCAAACAAAAAACAAAAAACAAAATTAAATGAACTGTTACCTTTCACGCAACTACAAAGGCCTGTCCAGCGCAGGGAACAAGGCAAAGACAGACATTGAGCGGATCATGGAAGACATGTCCTTCAGAAATGTAGGTTTACAGCAAACGACCTATACTAATGAGATATTATCATTTCTCACCACATTGGCCAGCGTACTAAAATCTCCTTTCTATCTGCAAAAAGGGGATAAGTTAGTCCTTCAATACCCATTGAAAAAGTATTTTACCTTTGTTTGCAACATGGCTCATCTGAAAGGGGCGAAAGTAATTGTGCTTATCCATGATTTGGGAAGTTTCCGCCGCAAGGCTTTGACAATAAAACAGGAAATACAACGTTTGAATCATGCCGACTATGTTATAGCACATAATGAAAAGATGAGAAAATGGCTAGAAGACAACGGATGTACAGCAAAACTTGGGGTATTGGAAATTTTTGATTATCTGTCGGAGACCAAGGCAAGTGCCCAACCGGATGTCAAGAAGCCTTACGGTGTATTATACGCCGGTGCGTTAAACCTGCGCAAAAACACTTTCCTGTATGAAGTAGGCAAATATATCCATTCTTTCCATTTCAATCTTTATGGTAACGGATTTGAGATTAACAAAGCTAAAGGTAAGGAACACTTTAATTATATGGGGTTTGTAAAATCAGATAACCTGATAGCTACAGCCCAAGGCGATTTCGGTCTAGTATGGGACGGGTTCTCTGCTTCTGCCTGTACAGGCAACTTTGGAGAATATCTTCAATTCAACAACCCGCATAAAACCTCTTTATACATCAGATGCGAATTGCCTGTTATTATCTGGAATAAAGCTGCATTAGCAGATTTTGTATGCAAAAACGGTATAGGAATATGTATTGACTCATTGACAGACCTAGAAGGTATTTTAAATGCACTGAGTGAAGAACAATATCTGGAAATGAAAAAGAAAACAGCTCGGATAGGACAACTATTGAGCGAAGGATATTTTACAAAAAAAGCATTGCAGAAAGCAATTGAAAGTTTGTAATATCACTTTTTATAAAGAAGAATTAAACGAATTATCACATGATACCTAAAATTATCCATTTATGCTGGTTCAGCAATGACCCTTTTCCAGTAGAAATCAAAGTTTGTCTGGACACGTGGAAGCGTATACTTCCAGATTTCAAAGTAAAACGCTGGACTTATCAAGATGCTCAAGCCATAGGTTGCCCATTCATTAATGAGGCACTAGAAACTAAGAAATGGGCTTTTGCTGCTGATGCTGTCCGTTTCTATGCCCTATACAATGAAGGAGGCATTTATATGGATAGTGACATTTTTATCCTGAAACGGTTCGACCATCTGATTCCTGAACATGGTTTTGTCACCTTTCAAGAAAATAAAACCACACAACTACAGGCAGCTTTCATGATAGGAGAAAAAGGGAACTCATTCTGCAAAGAAGTATTTGAATATTATAAATCAACTCCCTTTTTAAATCCTGACGGGACTTACAATAGTGTTATATCACCTATCACTATGTACGATGTAGCTTGTAAAAGAGGTTATCTTCCCGAGGACAAAGAACAGAACTTGGCTGACAATGTAACTATTTATCCGGCACACTATGTAACTCCGCGCCATAAATATTTTACTACTTCCGATACCTTTGCCGAACATCGTATTTACGGAAGCTGGAGGACACGCAAATTCGGAAGGAAAGTGGAACTTTATATAAAACATATCTTGGCAACAGTAAAATACGCGATACTTAAAAGATAATAGCCACCTACATTAGTCCATACATATAGCGATATTAAATTATGTTAATGTATGCAGCAAACAAAGAACTTCTCATTTACATTATAGTTACTCTGAACAACCTGTCACAAGAGTAATAAGAAAATGTAAATAAGAAGTTCTAGATTTTATAACATGATAAGAGAAAAAAGAAATGTAGCAATTGTTATCCCTTATTATAAGAATGATTTAACAAAAACAGAACAGATATCTTTAAAAGCCTGTACCCAAACATTAAGTTCTTATGATATATTCCTTGTATCTCCCATAAAACTAGATACTTCTGAGATTTGTAAGGAATATCCTTTATTGAAAGTGAAGAGATTCAAGAATGATTATTTCAATAGCCTAAGAGGATATAACAAATTAATGCTATCTGAAGATTTTTACTCTCAATTCACAGGCTATTCCTACATCCTTATCTATCAGTTGGACGCTTTCGTATTTAAAGATGAACTCCAAATATGGGTAAACAAAGGTTATGATTATATTGGTGCTCCTTGGATTCATTCATCACAATATACAAATCATAAAGGCGGGACAATGAAATGTAAACTGAAACGTTTTTGGTATAGAATAACAAAAAACAAAAAAAGATTACACAGGTATTATTGGGGATATGTGGGCAATGGTGGTTTCTCGCTTAGAAAGGTTAGTAAAATGCTACAAATCACAAAGCTTTATAAAAACAAAATAGCAGAACAACTAAATGACAATAAGCCATTCTACGGAGAAGACATGTGGTTACAATTTGAATTAAAGCATAAGCATCGTTTAAAAAAGCCCACATTCAAGGAGGCTATTCGTTTTTCTATAGAGACAGCGCCAGCAAGAGCATATCAATGGAATAACAATACATTACCTTTTGGTTGCCATGCTTTTAACCTCAATCAATACAAAGTTTTTTGGGAACCTTTCATAAACAAATCAACCAATAAAATGTTTTTTTAAGAAGAACAGAGAAAATATATAAACAAGACTAAAAGAAAATATGTCAAAAGAATTAATCACTGTGGTAACTGTATGCTTTAATGCAGAAAATGTAATTGAAGAAACGCTTCAAAGTATTTTGGAACAAACTTACCAATCTTTGGAATACATAATCATAGACGGAAATTCTAAAGATAACACTTGCCATATTATAAAAAAATATAAGCCCTTGTTCATTACGAAAGGAATCTTGTTCAAATTCATTTCCGAAAAAGACAATGGCATATACGATGCCATGAACAAAGGAATAAGGCAAGCGGCAGGAAAATGGATAAATTTCATGAATGCCGGTGACAAATTTTGTGCTCCAACAGTCATAGAAGAAGTTTTTAACAGAGAAATATCGGATGATATAAAAGCTGTTTATGGGAATGCGATTATGATAAAGAAAAATAGCAGAAAATGCTTCGCATCTGAAGAGCCCCATGTCATCTTAAAAAAAATGGTGGCCTGTCATCAGGCTATCTTCGCAAAGGTAGAAGATATGAAAAAACACCCGTTCAATTTGAATTATAAAATATCAGCAGACTATCATTATATGTATCAGTTATACAAGCGCAACGGAAAATTCCTACCTTTACCCATCAATGTTGCTGATTTTGAAGCAGAGAACGGAATCTCATCCACAAACAGCATAAGGTGCAAATGGGAATGCGCAAAAATAGCAGGAATAGACCAAACATGGCAATGGAGATTCAAAATCACTAGAAAAACAATTGAAGTTTATACAGAACGATTCCTTTATAAATATCTTCCTGAAAATCTATTTAATTCCCTGCATCAATGGAATTGTAAAAGATTAGAAAGAAGGCGCATGAAGAAACAACAAATGAAATTGGTATTATCTAGATGAACAATTTAAAGTAAGAAAATTCTTAATAAAGTGTATGAGACAACTGAATCGTCGTGAATCAGTTACTTCATACACTTAAGGATTGCTTCTAATCTAAAGATCTACATGAAAAATACGAGTACCCACCAGTTTCAAAAGTAAAGTGAAAAAATGCTCCTTATAATGCGTCATTTCACCATATTCCAGAATACAACGGTACACCTTCCAAAATGGATAATCCGTTTCATATAAAAGTCTTATAAAACGATACAAGGCCTCATGCTCATACCCTTCCTTTTCTTCCTCTGACAATTGCACCGCTGATAAAGGTAATCTGCTTTTCCACTTTTCCTGATGCAAGCGTACCATGGTACACACCCAATCTTTCTTGAATGTTCCTTGTGAAAAATGTTCCAGCAATACCCTGTTACACACATAATTCTGATAATGTTCAGCAACCTGTAATGAAAAATCCAAATCATACCCATGAAAACCAGTCAGAAGTACCTCATCAAATTTATGTTCCCTCCACACTTGTTTACGTACGAACAGGCATAAACCGTCCAATGTAACACAAGAAACATAATCCACATGAATATCTAAATTATTCACAAACCATTTTCTATATGGAGCAACCCGTTGAACAAAGTTGTTCACACATAAATCCGGAACACTATGTACCGAAGAAAAAGCTTTCGATTTCATGCGTGAACCGGAAAAACCTATCACACCACAATTCGGTTTCTTTAATTGATTAATAATCGTTTCACCCCAATTGAGCGAATAAAAAGCTATATCTTCATGTATAAAGCACAAATTATCATACCTGGCTTTTTCCGCACATAAGTTATACACCTTTGTTATTCCATATTTAGTCTGCCGGTTGTCAAAGGCTATCATTTCATACTCCAGATCACCTATCGTACACCTTATGTTCTCTTCCAGACACGTTGCTCTTTCCGGCGATATACTACAAATAATAAAAGAAATCATATACATTCATTATTTTACAGCCTGTATCATTGAATCCAGGCTTGTTAATATCATATTAGTTTCAATTTTTTATGCTGTGAAATACAAAGATAAGAAGATTCCGCAGCATTTCTATATTCCAGCTTCTTTTTCTTAAACATATTCAAAACATCAGAAGTATCCGTTTTATCTATCGCACTTTATTCGTTTTTTCCAGTCATTTTTCCTAACTTTCCTCTAAAAAGAATATCGTATTTCTAACTTGAAAGAGCTAAAAATCTT
>BLLV01000135.1 GCA_011959205.1 Bacteroidaceae bacterium | reverse complement strand
AACTAAAACAGAATGATTCTTTTGCTCAAACCAATCACTATTCATTTATTAGCTCCTCGATTGTAACGAATTCAAAGCCTTTTTCTCTCAAGGTTCTGGCTAGAAGAGAAATTGACTTGACTGTTTGCGTGCGATTCCCTCCTTCTGTTGAAGTTACATGACCACTATCATGAAATAGAAGGATGTCGCCGTTTTTAATATTTTTGGAAATATATTTTACTATCAGCTTGTGATTAAACGATACCCAGTCTTTGGAATTAAGCGACCAGAGTACCGTTTCATAGCCCATGGATTTGACCTTCTGCTTAATTTTTTTACGCAGCCACGCTTTCGGGGGACGAAAATACTTGGTTGTCACCCCCGTGATCCCGCGTATCACATGCTCCGTATATTTAATTTCCTCCTCAATCTCAGCCGGAGTATAATAAAGCATCACGCTATGGGCATAGCCATGATTCCCAATCGTATGCCCTTCATCGGCAACTCGCTTGGCAATTTCCGGATATTTTTGGACATGGTAACCGACCATAAAAAAAAGAGCCTTGATATTTGCTTTCTTAAGCTCATCTAGAATTTTGGGAGTCCAGTCCGGCGACGGCCCATCATCAAAGGTCAGCACAACACGTTTTTTATCTGTTTTGACACGATATATCGTCCCGCGCCGAGTCAAAATGGCCTGATCAAAAAAAACGCAAAAAGCCCCAGCACAAATAAAAAGAGCAAGTAGAGCTAAAACAATCCATAAAAGCATTACACGACATTCTCCGTTTGAGTCTTTTGATTAGCACAAAACGGCTGGAATGCCTGGAAGTGACTCAAGAGAAGATCTGTCTTATGAACGTTATACGTTGCCACCGCAGGATGAAAAACGGGAACGATTTTTTTTGGTCCAAAAGGCGTTTCAACATCAATGACCGTCCCGGCAACAGAACTGATTGTCGCCGGAGGAATATTAAATTTGTCAAAAACGTAAGTTGTCGCAAAATTCCCCAGCGTGCCGATCACTTTCGGATTAACAATCTTGATTTGAATATCAAGACTGCCGACACAGGCAAGGATTTCACTGGCAAGTGGATTGCGGTTATTCGGCGGCCGGCACTTGAGAATGTTGCACAGATAAATCTGATCCCGTGTCAGATTAATCGATGCAAGCAATTTATCAAATACATCTCCCGCCCTTCCGACAAAAGGTTTCCCTTGAAGGTCCTCATTACGCCCCGGCGCCTCGCCGATAAACATAATATCGGCATCCACATCCCCTTCCCCTGGAACCGTATTTGTCCGGGTCTGACACAATGGACAGCGTGTGCACTCCCCAATCTGCTCTCTCAGTTTTTTTATTTTTTGTTGCTTTTCTTCAACATCCATAAAGAT
>BLLV01000134.1 GCA_011959205.1 Bacteroidaceae bacterium | reverse complement strand
AAGTCGGCAGTAAAACAATTTTATTGCCGACTTTATATTATCCACCACGCCTTTTCCTGACTTCGTCACTTTTTTGAGTTCCAAAATAAGGATGCCTGATTTTCACCAATATAGGCAAATTCAAGGGTGATTTAGGGTGACGCAATGGCAATTTTGATTATATTTGCGGTATGTTTGTCCGCAAAAAGAAAAATCGTTCTGGCACCACAAGCGTTGTGGTTGTTGACAAGCACGGAGGCAAGTTCAAAGAACTGCACACCGTGGGCATAGGGTATGACGAGTCTGAGATTGAGCGTCTCTGCCTCCAAGGACAAAAGTGGATTAAGTCTCATCTCGGTATCATGGAAATCGATTTCGATGAAGCCGACCAAAAAGAACTTGAACGAAAGAATGCCGAGGCTGTCCTTGACAATATTGATGGTATATTGCTGAATGGAGCCAAATTGATTCTTGACAAGGTGTTTGATTCTGTTGGATTCAACCGGGTCGGGGATGATGTCTTACGGCATCTTGTAATAGCAAGGTTATGTGAGCCGATGAGCAAGATGGCGACTGCAGACTACCTGAAAACCCACTTTGAAGAGGATGTGAACCTCAGCAAGATATACCGCTATATGGACAAGCTCTACAATGCCCAGCAGGAGGTTGTGCAGCGTATCAGCGTGGAGCATACGTTTTCTGTCTTGGGTGGAAGAGTGGAGATGCTGTTTTACGATGTCACATCACTGTACTTTGAGAGTTTTCGGGAAGATGACCTTCGTTCACCGGGGTTTTCCAAAGACGGCAAGACAGCCGAGACACAGATTATCCTCGGACTTCTTGTATGTGAGAACGGCTATCCTCTTTCATACTCAATATTCAATGGAGCGCAATATGAAAGTTACACCATGATCCCCGCCATAGATGATTTAAAGCAACGGTTCGGCCTTGATGACTTTATTGTGGTTGCTGATTCAGGCTTCATGATAAAACGGAATATGGGGCTACTGCGTTCCGGAGGATATCAGTTCATTGTCGGCGGAAGAATAAAGAAAGTGGCAAATGATGTCGAGAAATGGATAAAGTCAATCCCCCATGAAGATGGACAGTATCATGAGAAGGAACTCGAGAACGGCGACCGTCTCATTGTCACATACAGTTCAAAACGGGCAACCAAGGATGCCTATAACCGCAACAAGGGTGTTGAACGACTACGAAAAGCCTATGCTTCCGGCAAAATCACCAAGGATAAGATTAATAAACGTGGCTACAGCAAGTTCCTTAAGCTTGACAATGATGTCAATGTAAGTATCAGTGAGGATAAGATCAAGGAGGATGAGGTATGGGACGGTCTGAAAGGATATGTCACCAATACCACATTGCCACCATCGGAGGTCGTCGCTCAGTATCAAGGTCTTTGGGTTGTTGAGAAGGCGTTCAGGATATCAAAGGGGACACTGGAGACTCGCCCCATCTTTCACTTTACTGAGAAACGTATCGAGGCTCATGTATGCCTTTGTTTTGTCGCATACAAGCTATATAAGGAACTTGAGAGGATTATCGAGACTCTACACATGAAAATGAGTGTTGACAAAGTAATCAAGATCGCCAAAACAATAACGACCGTCAGACTGAGGCTTCCATTAAATGATGAGACGATAACACGCACTATGATGCTGACACCCGAACATCGGTCATTGAAGCCATTGTTTGACCATCTTGGCGTTTAGGGTGACGCAATGACGAAGTCAGGAAAGTCGGCAGTAAAACAATTTTATTGCCGACTTTATATTATCCACCACGCCTTT
>BLLV01000133.1 GCA_011959205.1 Bacteroidaceae bacterium | reverse complement strand
TTTTTATTATGTGAATTGCTTGCCACTTATTCTTCAGTCGATAGTTTAATGTTCTTTTAAACAAAGAAAATGCAACGCTAACGTTGTAATCTATTTTTCCTATCCTTGTGATTTCATATCAGTAACGAACTCTAGTAGAATCCATCTAAATAGAGTTCGTTTTGCTTTTTGCTACGTTAACAGATAAATGCTTTATTATCAACAGAATAAATATGCCTCGTTTCCAGCACGATCTATAACTATGTAACTCCGACTTACTCTTGGAGATGGGCTACACTTACGGATTTGAATAAGAAAGAGTTGCCTTATAAGACTACATTGACTTATGGTACTAACAGTTATGAAACATTGGGTAACGATGCCTTTGCTCAGTACATTAAGGGTGTAAGCTCTCGCGACGGTAAGTACAGCGCATTCTTGAGCAATCCTTATGAAAAGGGCTTGAAGATTAAAGAAGCTCATCTGGTAAGTAATGGAAATAAGGAAGTAGATGAATACTTCAAGGTAGAAATTACCACTAATGGTAATAATATCAAGGGCTTCACTGCTACATCTGTTTCTGATGCAACCAACCCCACAGCTGCTGTTGCTTCAACATTGAAGGTTACAGTATACGATATGTACGGACACGAATATGTTATCGAATTGCCGATGACTGTTAATCCGCGCTAATCATTAGCTAATTAGAAACAAAAAAGAGGGATTCCTTCAAGATTCCCTCTTATTCCAACCTATTTCAAGCGAAGAAAGATGATGCTTACGGCAACGAAGTAATTCTTCCTTCGCTTTCTTTTTAGGAATTCATCTAACGAACAATTTTATTATATGCAAAACAATTGCGAGACCTGTTTATGAAACATGTGTTGATATTAAAATAGCAATTACTGTGGAAAATCAACTGTCATCCAACACATTAAAAACACATTAACCAATGCCACTATAATAGCATTACATGATTTCTATTATCTATATGTACTAAAACAATATATTCTGTTAGAAAATCTGACCAGTAAAAAAGAATATTCATCTCCTGAAAGCCGAGTTCTGTTCCAATTATTAAATAAAATATTAAGCTAATTCAATTTAATAAGGACACTTCGTAGAGTGTCCTAAAAAAGCATAGGTTTTCTGTATGTCGCAGAAAATGAGTATCTTTAGAGTATATCTTTCTCATGGACAGCCCGTCCCTTTTTACAAGGGAAACTACATGTCCTCCAAGGACAAACACATTTTTGTTATCGCATAATGTGGAAGTACCTTATGTTTAAGGTGTTCCACTTTCTTCTCCAGCAAATCTGGTTTATAGTTCTTTTTCTGGCGTTTGATCTCTACGGCAACCGCCTTATCTTTTTCCAGTCATAGGGCTACAATGT
>BLLV01000132.1 GCA_011959205.1 Bacteroidaceae bacterium | reverse complement strand
ATTGGAAACCTCTGCGCCCCTTTGTGCTATGCTGCGGTGAAGGAAAAATTAATAGGCATACAGATGGGTGAATGGAATTTCTTGTCCATCGCTGCCCGTTACTTTTAGCTTCAGTTGCCCACCGTTTTGGTCAAAGTAGCGCACCTCCATCGGATGGTATCCTTTGGCCAGTGCCTTCTGGCCTATGATTTCTTTCGGGCCGTGGGGACCGTCATTGTTTATCACTTGCTCGCCGCTTATGGACAAGGTACTTCCATCGTCGGATAGAAGCGCGAATGTATAGATGTCATCTTTGGGAGCATTGAAATAGCCTTTAATGACCAGTCCGATGTTTCCTTTCACTTTCTTGGGTATCATGACATCTTCTATGGAATAAGTGCCGTTTACCAGCGATTGCTCTATCTCGCCACATCGGTTTCCTTTGAATTCGTGCCAAGTGGCTTTTAGACCCGGATTGGACGGGGCTGCGGTGACAGCGGGGGCATATTCGCTCTTGATGAAACGTGTCTTTACGATGTCTCCTCTCTTGCCGCTGGGACGGAAAGTGCAGAAAGTAAAGTTGGTGGTTTCGGTTACCTTGACAGGTGTTTCGTATTTGGGCGATTGTAAAGTAGGAATGCTGCCGTCAGTAGTATAATGGATTTCGGCAGTGGGGTCGAGGCAAGTTACATTAACAGTTCCCTCACCAATGAAGGCATTGATGGCGTTAAAACCTTCCAAATCAGGGATGCGGTAATTGATGCCCATGATGTTGAGGCGTTCAAATTGGTTGGCCAAGCGGGACTTGAATGCTTCCAGGTTCTTTCCTTCGGGAGTGCTCCACCCCAGTTCGGCAATGGCAATCAGGCGTGGAATGGCCATGTATTGCATGCGTTCGTTGGATGGAATCCATTCGCACCACACATTGCCTTGTACACCCAGTATCAAAGCCTGTTGCGCTTCGCTCAGCCCTTTGCTCAGGTCTTTATTGTAGATGTTGGGTACGGAGTTCTTGTCTTCCGCATAGTCCAGATAGAATTCTCCGTTGGTAGTGAAAATGATGGAGTTGCCTTGTGCTGTAGCCTTGGTTCCTGCGTCTTTTGCCCAGCTGCGCCACCACATCACGGTAGCGGTCTTGGACAGTCCACCTTCAATAATTTCGTCCCATCCTATCATTTGTTTTCCCTTTTCGTTGAAGAACCGTTCCATGTCACGGATGAACCAGGATTGCAGTTCTTCTTCGGTCTTCAGGTGGTTGTCGTGTATGCGCTTCTGGCAGTCGGGGCATTTTTTCCAATTTGTTTTCTCCACTTCATCGCCTCCTATATGGATGTATTTATAGGGGAACAGGTCGATTAGTTCGGCATATACGTTCTTGCAGAATTCCAGTGCAGAGTCTTTTCCCGGGCAGACGGGCGAAGAAAAAGTGCTTCCCCAGCCGGTTTCCTCGAAGCAGGACACGCCTTCATAGTTGCTCACGGCTGCCAGCATGTGCCCCGGCATGTCTATTTCGGGAACAATGTCTATGCCCCGTACTTTGGCGTATGCTATGACGTCCTTGATGTCTTCCTGGGTGTAGTAGCCACCATACAGGGTGTCACCTTCTACAATGCGTATCTTTTCTTCGGGAATTGCCATGTCCGGATTGTCGTTGGCTTTGGCTTGGCGTATGCATTCGCGGTCGTGTGAGTTGAATTTGCGCCATGCTCCTTTTTCGGTCAGCAGAGGGTATTTCTTGATTTCGATGCGCCATCCTTGGTCGTCGGTCAGATGCCAGTGGAATTTGTTCATCTTGTAGAGGGCCATGACATCCAGCAATTCCTTCACTTCCTGGGGGGTGTAGAAATGGCGGGATACGTCCAGCATGATGCCTCTCCATTCAAAGCGGGGGGCGTCCTGGATGGTGACGGTCGGTATGGCCCAGTCTATACCTTTCACTGTTTCTTTCGATTC
>BLLV01000131.1 GCA_011959205.1 Bacteroidaceae bacterium | reverse complement strand
GTAGACAAAAAGATCCAGAGTGCCAAATTTGCAAAAACAAAAAGCCTGGCACCTGCACGGCTCTTTCATTTAAAACCTGGAACTTATAGCCGACAAAGAGAAATGGGGAGGCAATCTTACCGTAGTGAAGGTCATAGGGATACTGACTGATTATTTCCTCTTTCATTATGCATCGGACAGAGTGAAAGAGTTGACCCGGATCAATAAAGAACTGGCAGAATTAAAAAAGGACCGTGAAGGCTAATCAGATTAAATGCCTCAGCAATAAAATCCGGTTGTCCTCTTCTCCTTTCAGCCTCCTTTCAAGCCGCACTCTCACCTTTCGGTGTGTGAAAGGGTACAACATACGCCGGAACGGGAGTGAGGGGAAGTGGTTTCATATTTAACCGGCTGATAGCCTGTTGGTTTTATATAAAATGACAGGATGAAGGAAGAAGGAGGAATATCGGATCAGTGAGGAAATGATGCAATGAACAAGCTAGGCAGGTACGCGGAACACGGCAGCCTTGTACACTGAACATGCTGACATATTTTTAAAACGTATAGTTGTTTTATAAAAACCTGAAGACGTTTTTGAAAAACATCTCGGCCTATTCAACAATAAACACGAGTAACGGGTGACCATAACATGAGTGACGGGTAAGCCCGCCCGTACGTAAGCATCGGCCTACACATACGTATGTATTGCACCTTGCTCCATTGGACTTTGCACCAAGCTCCATTAAATCTTGTACCAAGCTCCATTGAATCTTGTACCAAGTTCTATTGAATTTTGTACCAAGTTCCATGGCATATTGCCCCCCTTGATAAACGCCTTTATCTTTTACCAGGTCAGCTTTAGCCGGTTCGATGTTCCACTTGAAAGTGCCGGTAAAAAAGACCGAAGACCGAACGGATAGATGAATCCGTTCAGCCTTCGGTTATTATCTGCATTTCATTTCACCGGCTCATCTTTACAGAAATACCTGCTCAATAAAATATCATAAGCTTCGCGCAGAGAGCCCAATGCCCTATAATGTATAAGTTCCCTCAACCAGCTTGCCCATCGCCCATACGGCACGGATATTCAAGTCCTGGTCAAGAATCAGGATATCGGCATCTTTTCCTTTCTGCAAGGAGCCTTTACGGTCATACACTCCCATAAATTTCGAAGGAGTCTCGGAAGCCATGCGGACAGCATCCTCCAAAGGAATTTCCGCCTTCTGCACCAAGGTACGGATCAAGCGGTCCATCGTAGCCACACTGCCTGCCAATGCTGAACGGTCTGCCAGTTTGCACACCCCATCCTCAATGATGACACGCGGATCGAAAGCCACGTTACTGTCACTGGCCGCACATGCCAAGGCGTCTGTAATGACACAAGCACGTTCCACACCCTTTATCTTGTAAATCAAACGCAAAATGGTAGGCGGCACATGAATGCCATCGGCCACCACTTCCACATTCATATCGTCTATCAGATAGATGCTCTCCACGGTTCCTTCATATTTATACTCACGACGCTTGTGGAAACCGGGCATGGCATTATAAAAATGCGTGGCTAGCGTATAACCTGAATCCCATGCGGAACGGATGTCTTCAAATTCGGCCTGAGTGTGTGCCACAGATGCCACAATTCCTTTTCCTGTAATGTATTTTCCAAACTGCATGGCACCCGGCAATTCGGGAGCTGCATCCCAACGCTTGATACAGTTCCATTTCTCCACGATGGGAATATACTCATTGGGATCCGGATCTTTGATATTCTCGGGCATCTGTCCACCGGCCATCTTGATGTTCAGGTAATGGCCTTCCAGATGCAATCCCAGTACCGGACTGTCCGGCTCCGCCATCAGTTTGGTACAAGTCTCGGCGGCCGCCTCAATCATTGGTACGGTAGAAGAAGACAACGTGGGGAAAATACTGGTAGTACCATGTTTCATATGCGCATTGATGGCTGTACGGAAAGCCTCTTCCGTGCCTTCCATAAAATCACCGCCGCCACCACCATGACAATGGATTTCCACACCACCGGGAACAACATACATACCTTTAGCGTCAATCAGCTCGGCTCCGATAACAGCTAAATCACAATTGGTAACTTCTAAAATCTTATTGTCGCGCATAAGGACGGATCCGTCCTTCAACCAGCCCTGTGGGGTAAGAATCTTCGCGTTAATAATTTGGGTCAACATGATACTATGATAAGTTAGGATTTTAAATTGGTATATTAAATTTGACAACAAAAATAGTAACTTTTTCACTTTTAAGAGCAGATTTCCCCAATTATTTTCCAACTTTTTTTAATAAATAAGCCCCGCTTAATAATATCAAGCGGGGCACAGATAGTGGAAATTGAAACAAATCTTTTTACTTACTTATTAAAACTAGCCTACCTGATTTAAGTCCTTTACCTGTTGCAGTCAGGGTGATTTCTCCCGGCTTGCCGGTGCTCTGCACCACAGCAGTCATCATTCCGTTAAACACCTTCATCTGCGGAACATGGAACAGCTCCAATGAAGTGGGGTCTCCGTTGGCTCCGGCACGATAGGTTCCGACACCTTTCACAGCATACTTGATGAGGTGCTGCGCGCCGGGACAAAGATTACCGTCTTTATCCACCACCCTTACGGTGACAAACGACAAGTCTTTGCCGTCAGCCTTTATTTCATTGCGGTCTGCAACCAGTTCTATATGGTCGGGCTTGCCTGCCGTATGGATTTCCTTTTCAGCCACAGCTTCCCCTTTCTCATTATATGCAACCACTTTCACGGTTCCCGGCTCATACTTGGTATCCATCCACATCAGACGGTAGCGTTTCTGGCGCTTGAAGTCTGCTATGGAGGCAGAGTCCGCACTGTTCTCAGCCGTTACAGTCAAATCCTTGGTACGCTTACCCTGGCTCTTGCCATTGATAAACACTTCCGCCGACGGATAATTGGTATAGACAAAGATCGGGGTCACTTCTCCTTCACGTCCCGGCCATGTCCAGTGAGGAAAGATGTGCAGCGTTTCCTCGCCTTTGTTCCAATGACTGCGGTACAGATAATAACGGTCTTTGGGCAAGCCCGCCAGGTCGATGATACCGAACAAAGAGGAATGGCTGGGCCAGTCGGTATAGTAAGGAGTCGGTTCGCCCAGATAATCGAATCCTGTCCATACGAACTCTCCGATCCCCCAAGCGTTATCCTCATGCCAAATCCAGTCATCCTCCGGCAGATTAGACCAGCCGCAATGTTCCACATCGTAAGAAGAAGACTGATGGTCGTCATATTTCTTCATAGCCTGACGGACAACGGGGAATTTATAGACCCCACGTGAACTGACCGTAGAAGCGGTCTCACTACCTAGAATAATCTGCTGCGGCAGTTTCTTGTAATTCTCGGGATATTTGTGGGGACGGTAATTGAAACCTGCCACATCCATCACAGCGGCCATATTATTGTTCACTACGGCATCGGGCGCATCCATTCCTTGTGTTACAGGGCGGGTAGGATCTTCACGATGGCAGATATCCTGCAACATGCGCGAGAGTTTCGGGCCACGGCTGCCACTCCACTGGTCGGGCACTTCATTCCCGATGCACCACATCACTACACTAGGGTTATTGCGATAATGACGGATCAGATTGGTCAGATCCTTGTCGGCCCATTCATCGAAGATCTTGTGATATCCGTTCGCCATCTTGGCGGCTTTCCATTCGTCGAAAGATTCCACCATCAGCATCATACCCATCTCATCGCAGGCGCGGACCAGCTCGGGTGCCGGCATATTATGAGAGGTACGGATGGCATTGCAACCCATATCTTTCAGGATACGAATCTGACGACGGATAGCGGCATCATTTACAGCACCGCCCAACGGACCCAAGTCATGATGGTTACATACCCCTTTGAACTTGGTCAGCTTCCCGTTCAGGAAAAAGCCCTTGTCGGGAATAATCTCCAAGGTACGGATACCAAAGCGGGTGGTATATTCGTCTTTCAAGGTATTCCCTTCATATACTTTGGATTCAGCCGCATAAAGAACCGGAGTTTCAGGACTCCACAACTCAGGATTGGCTACTGCAAACTCCTGTTCAAACAAAGTATTGTCAAAAACACTCAACTTGTTTTCCCCGGTAGCAACCACTTTGCCGTTTTTATCCTTAATCTGCGTCACAATACGGTAATTATCCTTATTAGCTCCTTCGGGGCTAACCAAAGAAGTTTTTAAAGACACTTTTGCATATTTGCCTGTCACCACAGGAGTGGTAGCATACGTCCCCCATGTCGGGATATGCGCATCTTCATTGATAACCAGATGGACATTGCGGTACAACCCTGCCCCGGGATACCAGCGGGATGACTCCCGCTCGTTTTCCAAACGGACTGCCAGCTCGTTCCTCTCACCTGGCTTCAGATAAGGGGTGGCATCTACATAAAAAGAGTTATAACCGTATGGCCAGTAACCGGCCTCCTGCCCGTTCACATAGACACGGGCATGGCTCATCGCCCCATCAAAAATCAATGTAGCTTTCTTGCCTTTCTCAAAACCGGAAGCGTCAAAGTTCAGACGGTACCATCCGGTTCCTACAAACGGGAGACCTCCGGTACGTCCGGCATGTTCCATCGCCTCGGTCTGTCCGTCCTGAGTGATGGCCATTTCCTGCTTGTCGTTATTGATACTAAACGGACCATAAATAGCCCAGTCGTGAGGAACGGTGACGTTCTGCCATTTGCTGTCATTATAAGCGGGACCGGAAAACTCCGCATTATCTTCACGGGTAAATTTCCACCCTTTTTCAAAAGTCTGCTCCGTACGTACCTGTGCTTGCAAGAAAGCAAAAGAACAAACAGCCCCTAACGCAGCAAATAAAAATCGTTTTGTATTCATCGTTATTTCTTATTAGGATTTTCAGTTACTACAAAAGTAATCTCACCTGCCTTGATCAAATCATCATGTGAAATCAGATATTTATTGATTTTCTTATTGCCCAGCCTGATCTCCTTTATATAATCTCCTTGTCCTTCTTTCTTGATAACCAATTCTTTCTTGCCCCAATATTTAGAATCAAGCTGAACGGTCACTTTATCAAAAGTAGGAGTGGTCAATGTATATTCGGGCACACCCGGACAATCCGGATAGAATCCCATCATGCTGAATATGGCCCATGCAGACATCGTACCCGTGTCATCGTTACCCGGAATTCCGTCCGGTTTGGTGGTGAAATACCGGGCCAGCAATTCCTTCACCAATTTCTGTGTACGCCATTCTTCGCCTTTGAAGCGGCTGAACAGGTAAGGATAAGCTATATCGGGTTCGTTGGCCGGATCATAATTTCCTTCATCGAACACGCTTTGCAATTTATCAACAAATTTCTTGTCGCCCCCCATCAGTTTTACCAGACCATCGATATCATGAGGCACAAAGAAAGTGTAATTCCATGCGTTACCTTCATGGAAACCGGGACTAGGTGCAAAATTAGCTCCTTCTTTCGGGTCAAACGGTTCGTAGAACTTGCCTTCCTTGGTTATCGGGCGCAAGGTTCCGAAATCCTTGCTATAATAATTCTTATAGCCCATGGAGCGTTTGCGGAACAGTTTCGCATCTTCCTTCTTGCCCAAGGCCTCCGCCAAGGTGGAAAGCGCATAGTCGGCAACATAGTATTCCAAAGCATGGGAGACCGAATTATCATACTGGCTTTCCATCGGAACATACCCTTTGGACATATAATCGTCATTATCCGGACGCATCAGATTATCCTTTCCCGGAGTAGTGGCCGACTTGTACATGCCTTTATAAGCTTCGTCAATGTCAAAGTCCTGCAATCCTTTCATCCAACTGTCCACCAAAACGGGAATAGAGGGGTCTCCTTCCATCGTCAACGTTTCACGACCATACAATTCCCATTTCGGAAACCATCCGTGTTCCTTGTACATGCCCATCATGGTGTGGATCATGTCCATCTGACGTTCCGGATATACCAAAGTCATCAGCTGGTGATAGTTACGATAAGTATCCCACAAGGAAAATACCGTGTAACGGTTACGGTTGGTGGTCAGAATCTTACCTCCCTCCATCTGCGGATATTGTCCGCTCACGTCCTGCAAGATATTCGGATGAATCATGGTATGATACATAGCGGTATAGAATACTCCCTTTTGTTCTTCCGTGCCACCTTCTACCTTGATACGGGAAAGGTCATCGTTCCATTTCTTGCGGGCTTCCGCACGCAGCTTGTCGAACGTGGTGCCGAAGGGCTGTTCCTTTTCCAGATTCAGGCGGGCATTCTCTATGCTGACAAAAGACACGCCCATACTGACTTCAATCACTTCTTCGGCTGCGGTGTCGTAAGTAAACCACACCCCTATATCATCTCCGCTTATTTCTTTGGTATAAGCGGTATAGAGTTTGTATTTACCGGCTGTATCGTCCCATTGCGCCTCCGCACCCATCGGACGCATCATTTTCCAATAACCGCGTTTTGCCGGCACTTTGTTGATGCGCATTACAAAATAGATAGGAAATACCGCCTGAGGATTGTAACAAAAAGTGCCCAGCAGCTTGGTACCTTCAATCTCACGGTCGTTTACAAAACGGACGGTGGCTCCGCTCTCATTGGTCAGTCCCTCTCCCAGATTCAACAAGATATTGCTTTGTCCGGCAGGGAAAGTGAAACGCGCCATACTGGTGCGCGGGGTGGCAGTCAGTTCACACTTCACATTGTATTTATCCAGCCTATTGGTATAATACCCCGGATTTGCCGTTTCGCCTTGATAAAAACTTCCATAATGATGGTAATCCACATCCAGTTTGCCGGTAGTGGGCATCAATAACAATGAGCCTAATTCCGGACAGCCCACACCACTAAGATTGACATGCGCAAAGCCGGTGAGGTATTTGTTGTTGAATTCGTATGGAGTGGACCACCATTGCTTGTCTTTGTCTTTATCCCCTTCGGGCCCCCCCATCACATTGAAAGGAGTGACCGACATCATTCCATGAGGAGTCAATGCTCCGGGATTGGTGGTACCATAATTGGTAGTGCCCACAAAAGGGTTTACATAATCTACCGGCTCTTTCTGTGCTGTCGCAGAGAAAACTGAGAAACAAGCCAGAACAGCCGATAACAAAATCTGTTTCTTCATGCTATTTGTTGTTTATATATTACTTCACTACTATTTCATCCGTAAACAAGAAACCTCCGAATTCACCCGAAGATGCCTGATAACGTATGTAACGTGCTTTGGCATTTCCTTCCCAACCAAAGTTGGTGAAAGTCACCTTGTCATCCTTCACTACTTTGTGTTTCATGCGCTTCAGTTCGGTAAACTCCTTGCCGTCATTCGAAACGGAAATGATTACTTCTGAAGGCATAAAGACTTCAGGTCCACACACCTGCATAAAGTCTGCTCCAACAGAATGAATTTCTGTTTCTTTTTCCATATCAATGGTCACATCCATTCTTTTCCTGTCGATGAAACCTTGCCAACGCCTGTCACCATACGTCCAGCCTCCAATCACGCCATCTACCAAGGCACTGTCGCCACCGGCTGAATAGCCGGGATAGTAAGCGGCATCCGGTCCGTAAATCACTTTTTTACCTACCGCCAGGTGTTGTACGGGCTGATCCGCTCCCGGACGGTTCCCTATCTCATTCTTCAATTCGAAGGGATGGTATCCTTTGACTTTCAATTCCTCCACCGCTTTCAAGGCGCGTGCATGGAAATCATCGTAGGCCTTCACGGACGGATCACTCCAGGCAACTTCCGCCAAAGCGAGAATACGAGGATAAATCATCATCTCAGCATGTTCCGGAGTGGGGACATATTCTGTAAACAAATTGGCTTGCACTCCATAAACCAACGGCACCTTGTCCGCATCCAACGTATCGGGGACAGGATTGAACGAATAGACTTTGGCCAAAGGCAGATACCCTCCTATTGCTTCCGGCTGGGAATCAGGAGCATCCTGATAAGAATCAAAATAGCAGAACTCACCCGGGGTCATAATAGCCTTGTGCCCGGAATCGACCGCTTTCATTCCCCCTTCCGTACCACGCCATGACATAACGGTGGCATTGGGAGCCAGTCCGCCTTCCAGAATTTCATCCCATCCCAGCAATTTACGTCCGTGGGCATTCAAAAAGACCTCGATACGATGAATCAGATAACTCTGTAACTCGTTCACATCTTTCAAGCCCTCTTTTTTCATACGTGCCTGACACAGTTTGCAAGCGGGCCATGAGGCTTTACCGGCCTCATCCCCTCCTATATGAATATATTCGGATGGGAAAAGTTCCATCACCTCTGTCAGCACATTTTCCAGAAACTCGAAAGTCTTTTCATTACCGACACAGAAATCGGCCTGCTTGTAAGGTTCGTGTGTACAAGACAACTCGGGATAAGCGGTCAGCACCTCTTCCGAATGTGCAGGCATCTCTATCTCAGGAATAACAGTGATAAAACGTTCCTGAGCGTATGCCACCAGTTCGCGGATATCATCTTGCGTATAATAACCTCCGTAAGCATCTTTGCCGCCCTCTTCTTTATACTGACGCCCGTTGTTCCACCATTCTTTCCAAGTGGGGAACTCGCGCCATGCCGCAAATTCGGTCAGACGGGGGTATTGCTTTATTTCGATACGCCAGCCCGCAGCATCAGTAAGATGCAGATGCAGACGGTTCAGTTTGTAATAGGCCAAAGCATCCATCTGCTTTTTTATAAATTCCTTGTCGAAGAAATGACGGGAAACATCCATCATGAAACCACGATAGGCAAAACGGGGCTCGTCTGTAATGACTCCTGCCGGCAATCCTTTTTCATCAGCCAGCTGCAACATGGTCTGGACTCCGTAGAACAACCCTGCTCCGGAAGTGGCCCGGACAAGCACCTGATCGGGAGTTACCGTCAGAACATAGCCTTCGGAAGAGTCCACCTCCGGCAATTGAGCCACTTGTTTCAAGATGACCGTATGTCCCTCTTCTGTTGCTACCGGTTTCAGTTTCATGGGAGAAACCGCCAGATAGTCCTGCAAAATCTTTTTATCTTCTTCGGATGCATCTATATACAATCCTGTTTCCTGATTCAGCGGAAACACTCCCTGTTGCAATTCCACGTTCAATGGTGCGGGAATAACAGAAATTGTGCGTTTCTCTTCCTTCGCGCAGCTTGCAAACAACAAGCCTAATACAGCTCCCGCCAGTATAATCAATTTTCTCATCTTCTATTTTCTTTAATTCTGTTAATTTCATGGGTACGGATACCCGGCTTCAACTCTCCGTTGATCATGTAATGGAATCCGTCCTGCGAAACCATTACAGCTCCGGCACGCGCACCTTGCTCATATTCGCCCAATGTAGTCCATGTATCCGTCTGTGGATGATAGAGCAGCAGGTTCCTGTTAAACCGGTACCACTCTACAGGATGTGACAAATATTCTTTTCCTGTATAAATACCTTGCAGAGCCTTTAAGAATATATCCTTATCAACTCCTCCGGCACACAATATCATATCCTCGGCAAAAGAGGTTCCGACTCCACCACCTAAAGAGATCTCATTCCCTTCCGCATCACACGGAGCGGCAACCGGCGACCATTCTTTCGTTTCCGGAGAATACATATATCCATCTACCGACAAAGAAGCCTGACGCTCCCCAATAGCCGGAGCAAACCCACCCCATACATAAAGATTTCCGCCTTGCGCCACGCAGACAGGTTGCACTCTGGGAGCACCCGGAATATCCGTTCCTTTTTTCCACCCTCCGGACAAATCCGACAGATCAAGCATATACATGGATGGGGAAGGAACACCATTCACATTTCCCCCGACAATATATAGTGAATGACCCACTAATGCACCCGCCATGTTATCTATAGTTACAGGTAAAGACGGCAAAGTATCTGTGTGCAAGGTATCTTTTTGCAAAGATAAAAGAAAAACATCAGACAGGCTATGCGTTGCTGTAGTTCCTCCGACACAAATTAACCCTTTCTCAGTAGAAACAGTGACCCCATAAGCCGCCGCCTGAGGCAACCGTCCTATTTTCTTCCACTCAAAGACGGTATCATTTGACAGAGGGGCTATATATACATCCCGATAAAAGATTTTTTTCCCGCCATCGGCTGCCGGTGTATCAGGGAAATTACAACCTCCGGCTATTAATAAATTTCCATCAACCACTCCCGCATATAATGCAGAAACTCCCTTAAGAAAACCGACATCCTCTGTAGGAAATCCCTGTATTTTCTCAAGAGATATTTCATAAGCATCCGGGCGGCTGCCGCAAGCGGTCATTATCATCATGCCCATTATCGCATAAACGCCATATATTATTTTCCTGATCATGTTTTCATGGTGAAGTTTATAAATTCTTTATAAGCAGGGTTGCGCAACCATCTTTCAGAAGAAACGCCACGCAACACCCGCACTGATTTCTAGAATTAATCTACTGTAATTTCATCCACAAACAGGAATGCAGGGTTTCCTTTACCTCCATGCCAAGAAGGAATGCTATATTCCGGCTTTGCCAATACCTTCAGATAACGTGCCTGTACAGGTTCAAAGCTCAATGCATGTTCATACAATTGGTTCGGATTATCCAAAGTCATCGCAGGATATTCTTCCAAAGCTACTTGCTTGAAATTCTCACCATCTTCTGAGACAGCGACACTGATGGAACGCGCGTCAAACACCCAGTCGCCTTTCTCCACATTTGTAGTAAGTGTTACTTTGCTGAACTCAGTCGGCTGCCCGAAATCAATCACAGCTTCCAGATCGTTCTTATAAAAAGCAATCCAACGTCCGGTCTTATAATTTCTATTTCCTTTCAACCCATCTACCAACGTAGAGATACCGGCAAATTCATATTGCTTGTTCACAGGTTGTAGAGCTGTTATCTTCTTAGAAGTCGATTTGCTGAATACAATGTCTTCTTTCACAATACGGCTATTGCCTGTAGGACGAATAGCCATAGCTTTGAACGTACAATTAGTATTGATCTTCACCGGTTCTGTATAAAGCTGTGAAGCGGCCGTGGGATCTGTACCATCCAATGTATAATATACCGGGCAGTTATCTACTGTAGATAAAGTGACATCCACCGTACCTGTTTCCGCATTAGGTTCAAACCGGGCAGTCACATCAAATACGTGCTTAGCATAATTATACTGATATACATCATATATCTTCACCATACGTACCAAACGCTGCAAGAAGTCCTGATAATCCTTATGCTCAGGATTTGTCCACTGGACATCCGCCAAAGCGGCCATACGTGGTAATTCCATATATTCCACCTGACTAAATGTAGGAATATATTCCGTCCACAAATTTGCTTGTACACCTTTAATATATTTCTGTTCCTCCGGTGTCAGTGATGCCGGCATAGGTTCATAGCTATACACACGCTCTAAAGGTAAGTAACCGCCAATGGCTTCCGGTTCCTGTTCCACATCTTTGCTTTGATAATAGTCAAAATACAAATAAGTATTCGGTGACATAATGACATCATGCTTCTGCTTGGCAGCCTCAATACCGCCACCTTCACCACGCCATGACATAACAGTAGCATTGGGAGCCAATCCACCTTCCAGGATTTCATCCCAGCCAATGATCTGACGTCCGTGCTCGTTCAAGAACTTTTCCGCATGATTGATGATGAAGCTCTGTAATTTTTCCTCCGCTGTATGATTCTTGTCCGCCTTAATACCTAAATCCTTGATACGAGCCTGGCATTTAGGACACTTTGCCCAACGAACCTTAGGACATTCGTCACCACCTACATGGATATATTCTGACGGGAAGATCTGAATAATTTCTCCCAATACATCTTCAATGAATTTTAAAGTTTCATCATTTCCTGCGCAAAGCACATCTTCCGATATTCCCCAAATTTTCCATACTTCGTATGGACCACCTGTACAGCCCAAATTAGGATAAGCAGCCAAGGCAGCCTGCATGTGTCCCGGCATATCAATTTCTGGAATCACGGTGATATGCCGATCAGCAGCATATGCCACTATTTCCTTAGCTTCCTCTTGAGTGAAGAAACCACCATAAGGCTTGCCATCGTATTTACCAGAATTATGACCGATAACCGTTTCAGTTCTCTTTGACCCGATTTCAGTCAGTTCCGGACGGCTCTTTATTTCGATTCTCCAGCCTTGGTCTTCCGACAAATGCCAGTGGAAACGATTGATGTTGTGCAAAGCCAACATATCTATAAAACGTTTTACTGAATCCACCGGGAAGAAATGGCGTGATACATCCAGCATCGCACCGCGATAAGCAAAACGAGGATAATCATTGATTTCAACCGCCGGCAAAGCGATATCCGCTCCCTGTACCACCGGAATAGATTTACGCAAAGTCTGGATGCCATAGAACACTCCGGCCTCCGTAGGTCCGGAAATAACCACCTGGTCACCGGTCACCTTCAACTGATATCCTTCAGAGTTCTCGGCACTTCCGCCCAATTGCAGAATGATTCCCTTACCTTCCGTTCCGGCTTGCACTGTCAATGTTTTGCCGGTAAGATCCTTGACATAACTTGCCAGAAATTCGGCATTCTTCTGCATCTTTTCATTGCCTTCCGGATACATGATCTTGGTACCACCGGACAAAATAAACGGAGCAACCTGATCCATTACCGAAATTTCCTGCGGTAACGGAATTATCTGATAATTTGCTTCTTTCACTTCTGTGCTACAGGATAAAAGCATAAATCCTGCCATTGTCAGCCCTGCAAGGCTCGTTAAAGTTTTCATAATAGATATTAATTGATTAGTTAGTATCACTTAATTGCCTGATAATTATATCCACCTTTTCATCCTTCTTCAGCTTATCAGAAGTGACGATCACTTTCTTTGTCTGCCCAGGCAACAGGTCAAAGAAATTGTCTGTAAATCTTGCTCCTTGAACAGGGATCTCTATGAACACATCCCTTGCTAACTTCTTGGAAGACAGAGTCACTTCATACTTCCCGTCCATCTGTTTCACTTTATAGCGAATTTCAGCCTTCGGGAGTTCCTGATCTTTTGCGTGGTTAAAGTAATAAATTTCTTCGGATAAAACCTCACCTTTTTTGTTTTTTAATGTCATCAGAAGGAAAGTATTCTGAGGACTTGTTGTCATACCCACATAAGGTTCCTTACAATATAAGGTGGAAGCATTGGCGGGAACATCACCTTTGATCTCTTTTCTGGACAGAACTTTACCATTAAAATCCATTACACGCAACCCTAAAGTCACCTCTTTGTCTGCCTCCAACTTGTCCGACATGACGTAAATATTCAAATCCTCCCCTTCCTTGATGGCATCGACCAATACCGGAGCAAAAGCTCTTTTTGCCTGATAATGCAACGCTTTCCAATTGCCATAATAGTCAATACTGGACCAGGAAACTACCGGCCAGCTGTCATTCAACTGCCAATACAAAGTTCCCATACAATAGGGACGGTTACGACGATGAGCTTCCAAACCCTGACGCACTCCCACTCCCTGTAAAACCAATCCCATATAAACCAATTGGTCAAAATCCTCGGGCACCTTATAATACAGCCCCATGGTCTTCTTGATGAGGAAATTACCGATAGTCGCCTTTTGATGAGCATTCATCACCTCCGACTCCAACGCATAATCTTCCGGTGAGGCAAAAGTAGCAATCGTCTTCATTTCAGGAAATGCTTGGAAACCAAACTCGCTCATAAAGCGCGGGATTTCCGTATCCAGACTTTCAAACGGTTTCTGACCATACCAGATCCCCCAATTATGGCTGTCGGCAATCTTCCAGCTTTCGGGACGTCCCCAATTGGCTTCGTAGGGAGAACCGTGCATATAGAAACGATCCGGATCAAGTTCGGCCACCTTACGAGGCAGCAACTCGCGGAAAAGTTTGTCATAGCCCTGCTTCATTCCTTCCATGATACCAGGATCGGTGTATTTCTTATCCCATCCCCAGTAGCGCATGCCTTCGTAAATTTCATTGTTTCCGCACCACATAGCCAGACTGGCATGGTTCCGCAAACGCTTGATATTGTATTCCGCCTCGGCCTCCACCCGTTTCATGAAAGCCGGATCGGACGGATAAGTAGTGCAGGCAAAAAGGAAATCCTGCCAAACCAGTATTCCATTCTCGTCTGCCGCCTGGTAAAAAGCGTCGTCCTCATAAATACCTCCGCCCCATACACGGATCATATTCATATTGGCGTCTTTCACATCCTTGAACAACCGGCGGTAACGCTCTTCGGTAATGGCGGGCAACAGCGCATCATTCGGGATAAAATTCGCACCTTTGGCAAACATCGGTTCACCATTGACTACAAAATAGAAAGATTCCCCCTGATCGTCTTTCTCTTTCACCACCTTTATGGTACGGAGTCCGATACGCTCTTTTTGAGAAGCTACCACTTTACCATCCACCTTTACTTCAGCTTCAAAGTCATACAATGCAGGTTCTCCCCAACCGTTAGGCATCCATAAATGGGGTTTCCGTATCTCTATGGGAAGAAGAATATGGTTTGTTCCCGGCTGCAATGTCACCTCTTTCTGTCCGGTTACCTTTTCGCCCTCCTTATAAGAACAAGCAACGGTTACTTCCGCTTTCTGAGGAGCAGTGGAAACACAGTTTACAGTCAGACAGTTTTCTACTTCCGCCCGTTCTTTCGTCACCGAAGCCTGACGGACATAATAATCATCCAAGCGTGCCACATCATAGAAGGTCAGTGTCACAGGCCGCCAGATGCCACTGGTCACCAAGCGGATTCCCCAATCCCAGCCATAACTGTAAGGTGCCTTACGGCTGTAGATGCTGACCCGCTTGTCGCTATGATCATTATCAGCTGGATAATCAAAACCATTGGTTTCCCACTGGGGTAAAGTTTGCTTGATAGGTGAATGAAACAGAATCTGCAAATGGTTCTCCCCCTTCCGCAGCACCTCCTTCACCGGAAGAGTATAGCCGACAAACATATTATCCGTACGTTTCAGCAAAGAGCCGTTCAGATAAATATCCGCATACGTATCCAATCCTTCAAAAACCAGTAAGGCGGCATCTCTGGAAAGCTGCTCATCCGTCACATTAAAAGTGGTCTTATAGATCCAATCCTCATTCTCCACCCACTGCACTTTTTGCTCATTCATCCCATAGAACGGATCGGGCAACTTATGATGAGAAATCAAATCCTGATGTACCGTACCAGGTACTGTGGCCGGCAACCATTCATTCCGGCCGACCTGAGCGAACTCCCATCCCTTATCCAGACTCAGACTCTCTGATTTCTTATACTCCTCTGCACTGAGCATCAGCGGAAAGCATCCTAACACCATCAAAGCTTTTAATGTTTTCTTCATCTTACCTATCTTTTCTTCATTTAAATTATATACTATTCCGTCCGGAACGTAGATGCAGGCAAACCGACACCATTTACCAGATTGGCACGCGTAAAAGGCTGCCAGCCGTAACGAACGATTTTCGGGTCTTTTACCTTCTTACTCCAAACTTTTATTTTACCACCCTCGACCACTGCCTGTGCCGGATAAAACAATTCGTCTTCACCCGCCACCTCAAACGTGCTGATCGGTTTTCCATCGGAGGCACACAAGCCATCGGCATAATCAAATGAGACATAGGCCGCTCCCCGGGCAAATGAAACCGATTTATAAAGCGGTCCTGAAGGAACAACCTTCCGATGTCCATACGTACGGTTCAGTGCCCACGCCGCCAAACGCTCTCCTATTTCCTTTTTCTGTTTAGGATGTACATCCAGCGAATCCCCCCTGTCCGAACTGACAGCCATGCCTGTATGAGGTATCTCAGCCATAAGACGACGC
This sequence comes from Bacteroidaceae bacterium, assembly GCA_011959205.1. GTDB lineage: Bacteria > Bacteroidota > Bacteroidia > Bacteroidales > Bacteroidaceae > Phocaeicola. The sequence continues at coordinate 6,169 of BLLV01000131.1, read as the reverse complement.
TGACTATCGCGAAACCAGGTCCAGGAAGGACGGTCTATACTGGATAACTGCACAAAATAAAAAGGCAGTTCCGCATCATTCCAGTTCTTCCGCCAACTTTGAACCAACAAGTTGAATAATTTTTCATGCGCTTCCTTATTATGCGCGTTCGACTCTCCCTGATACCAAATAACTCCTCTTACCGGGAATTGCTCTAACGGAAGGATTCCCGACTCATACAAATAGCAAGGTTCATACGGATGGCATTGTTGTTTATCGGTTGATTTTTTCACATTCAGCGCCGCACGCCCACGCACCCAGTCCTGAATAAAATCATTTTGCTTCCAATTGCGTAAAATGGCGGGGAACTGATATTCCAAGGTTCTTCTATCGATCCATGCTTCGGTAGGAGAACCACCTATTGCATTACAAATCAGCCCTACAGGTACTTGCAGGCTATCCTGTAATTTCTTTCCAAAATAATAAGCGACCGCCGAGAATTTCCCCGCTGTTTCGGGAGAGCATACCTTCCATTCCGTATCCTTATAATATTGCAAATGGTTCAACGAATCAAGTACAGACACCGGCCATTCCACCGCATTGGTACGCCAACGCTCTTTTTTATCAAATAAGCGGATGTGATCATTCGCGGCATTGGGAACATCCTGCTTTGCTGTGGCACTCCAATTCAAATGAAATTCCATGTTGGATTGTCCCGAGCAAAGCCATACTTCGCCTGCCAGCACATTGTTAAAAGTGAGCAAGCGCTCTGCCGTAGCCACAGCCAATGTATACGGGCCACCTGCCGCCAAGGGACGAAGAGTCACTCTCCATTTACCGTCCAGTCCTGTTACCGTTTTCTGCTTCTGTTTCCCGATCGTGACCGTCACTTTATCTCCGGCATTGGCTGTTCCGTGTATGTCAATCGGTCTTCCATACTGTAACACCATGTTATCCGTAAACAATTCAGGCATTTTCAGTCCTCCATAATTTCCTGTTATTCCTTCGTATGCAGTCTTTGCCAGCAAAGATGCCCCTTCCTCATTGGGATGCACCGCATCGGGCAATAAATAGGGATATGGATACAACGGTTCGTGAAAATCAATCAATTGCACATGAGCAGATTTGGCAACAGACTCGATAGCCAGCTGAATTTCTCCTTGCCAGTCACGAGTTCCCGACTCAAAACGCGGATGGCGGTCGGCTATGGGAGTAGTACGCGCTATCAAAATACGGCATTTAGGATTCACCACTCTGAAGGAATCAATCAGTGCCCGATAGTCGGAAATAAAGAAGTCACGATAATTAGGCCAGTTACGGGGATCGGTATCATTAACCCCCAAATGAATGACAACAATATCACCGGCAAAAGCCAGTGCGTCTTTAAATTCTTTTTGCTGCATATAAGGGCGGTGTCCCTTATTCAGCAGAGTAGCTCCGGGTTTACCAAAACGTTCAACCTTATATTTTTCACCCAACATCTGTTGCAGCTGTGCAGGATATGAATCTTTATCAGGATTTGCCACCCCTATGCCATAGGTGATGCTGTTGCCTACACAAGCAACCTTCACCGGCTCCTGCGCAAATGAAACGGCACAAAAGCACACACATAAAGTCAGAATTAGTATTTTTTTCATTTTTTATCAATATAAGGTTTTACAATATCACGCCACCGCAAATACCCTTTTCCTAATAAATGCAATCCATCATTGGTATACGCCGGGTTCATCTTTCCTGTATCTCCATCCACAAAGTGACTGTACAAGTCCACATAGGTAACCCCTTCTTTTACCGCCAACGGTTCCAGCAAATCATTAATTTGTTTTACCACCTGCCAGCGTGACGTATGCCCGTTAAACATCCCGTAACAATCATTCACCGGCAATACACTTTGCAAATATAATTTTGTTTTTGGAGATTCCCGCTTTATTTTCTGAACAATCATACTGATTTCTGCAATAATTTTATCAGCAGCTGTTCCCCGAGAGACATCATTAATGCCGATCAACAAAAAGATCTTTGCCGGCTTCCCTTTTACAATCGGGTCCAGACGGTCATATACTCCCATGCAGATATCTCCACTGATACCTCTGTTCTTTACATTCTTATTTTGAAACAACTCGGCCCACTCGCAACCATTGGTAATGCTGTTCCCCAAGAAAATAATATCTTTTGAGGTAACCGGAAGTTCTTCAAACAAAGTAGCCCTCTGCTCATAAAAAGTAGAGTACTTGCGTTCTTGAGCAAACTGGGGAAGTGCAAATAATAATCCTAAAAATAAAAGAGCAATATTTTTCATTTACGTTGTTTTTCTGGTGAATAAATTAATCCTTCTACAGCTTCTTCTCCATCAAGCGTCACAAAGACAGTGGTAAACATCCATTTCACAAGACGCGTCTCATCCATCTTAAACTTACCGATAGGCAATTTTAAGAAAACCTTGTTCCAACCTTTATTTAAATGCACCGCCAATGGAAGTCTTCCTACGCAATTCTCATTTCCCAAAGGCGCTTCATAACTTTTTACTTTATGCGTAGCAGTCCATACAGGAGGCAATATTTCATGACCATTGATCCAGATACGGCTTCCCTTGTAATCCCATTTGCCAGGCAATGGCGCCAGATCCATTTCCGAACGGCTGTAATTCTGGAACTCCGCCCACAGACCTACCTCCTGATCTTTAGGCGAATACACCCAAGTATATGCATAAGCCGTATGATTTTCCTGAGGGTCCGCATAGAAAGCAGGAACCATATTCCCCCATACATGACGCAGATAAATGCCTGCTCCTGTAGCCTGCCTTACCCCGTAAGTTTTTCCTTCATATTCATAGCTATCCTTCAGTTCCTCTTCGGGAGGAAATACTTTCGAGAGGTCTCCGCCGTTAGGAAAAGCATCCGTAATATTCCATTTCACATTAGTCTGTTTCACATAAGCGAAAGGATATCCTTTAAACGTATGCTCCTTATGCCACAACATGCGTTTTTCAAAATCAGCGAATTCTTTGAATGCTTCCGTGTCTTCGGGTGGAAGTATCGTACCCAGTCCGTCAAAATATTCCGTACCTCCCCCTCTCCAGGCACGCTCGGCAATAGCAAGCATATTGGGGTACAGGCCATTTTCAATGACCAGGTTCCACTCCTTGTCAATCAAACGATCGTGCCACAAAGCCAATATGGTTCCCGCAATGTCCTCACTGCCTTCTGTCTGATTATAAATACGGCTATTATACAAAGCCACAATATCGCCGAACACATCAAAATGGTTCAGATAATGAAATTTGGAATCAATAGCAGGAATACCCGGCTGCGCTTTTCCCCGGTAACTCCATAAATGTGTCATATCTATCTCCCCCGGCTTATAGTGCCATCCGGGATTCCAAGAAATCACCTTTTTCCCTTTAGAACGCACATACGCTACCATTTCGGGTACAAAATGCGGATTAGTAAACTCCACCTCATCCGTACCTATATGTAGGTAAGGCACATCGAATGTCTCACACACCTCATCTATCAATAACTTTAAGATCTTCATCCCCTCCGGGCTTTGCATATCATGGCGGAAAGCACGCACAAAAGCAGCACTGTGCCCCGGCATATCTATCTCAGGAATCAACATCACCTGATGCTTCTTACAGAAATCCACCAATTCGCGGGCTTCTTCCAATGTATAGTACTTTCCCGGCATACGAGTGGTGTTCACACTGTCATTCAGCATCGGAAATATTTTACTTTCCAAACGCCATGCCTGGTTTTCGGTAAGATGCCAATGGAACACATTGATTTTGAAACGTGACAAGATTTCTATCTCCCTCTTCAATTCCTCCACGGAGATATAGCTGCGTCCCACATCCTGCATAAAGCCACGAATCCGGAATGCCGGCCAATCCACCATTTCACATCCGGCAAAATAACTTCTTTTCCCTTTTTTCTTTTCCAACTGTCGCAGCGTCTGCATAGCCCAATACACTCCACGCTCCGTTACGGCTTCTATCTTTATCTGCTTGTTTGTAACAGAGAGACGATAGGCTTCATCCCCGTTCAATGGTGCTTCATCAATAGATGAAACAAGTTCTACTTTAATAACAGAAGATGACTGGTCAACAATTTCACCACCTGCATTAACAATAAAAACTTCCCACTCCGACTTCAGCACCGGAGTAGAAAGTTTCACCTTTCCCATACCAAAGTTCTTCCCGGTATCCTTACAAATCTGAGGCTTAGGAAGTAACGAGATACTCGTTTGCGCTATCACAACAGCACAAACGAGTATCATACCAAGAAAACTAGAAAATCTACGCTTCATTTATTTGGTCTTAATAATGTCTTTCAGTTTTACCGCCTGGAAAGTCATGTGAGCTACGCTACTTTCATACAGAATACCTACAGTTTCCTTATCAATCATAGTCAGGCAACTGTATCCCCAACCCCAGCCAGCATCCAGCAGCAGCTGGTTTTCGGGCAACCAAGTAGCTCCACCGTCCAAACTTGCCTTGATGGTAATGCTATGACGGTTCTTGGTATCATTCGGATTAGAGAATAAAAGAATATCCTTACCTAATACATTATCTTTATCCTTAACACTGATCAAGCTTGCCATACAAACCGGCTCTTGTAATGCCGTACGCGAAGATACATGTTCTTTCCAAGTTTTACCCATATCTGTAGTGGTAGATACAGCACGGCTGCCGCCGCGGTTATCACGCATATTCAGCATCAGTACACCCGGCTCCACTTCCGCTACCTGAGACTCTGTCGTATTAGTGCGTGCCAATGTACTGATATTCCATGTTTTTCCATGATCTTTACTATAAATAATACCTGCATTAGGAATACGGTCACTGCCAATATACTGACTGGCAAAGACCAATGTTCCGTCTTCCATTGAGATACCTCTACCGGGACCTTGCAGCAAGAAATACCATGACGGATCTTTCAACTGTTCTGTTATATTCATAGGCTCCGACCAAGTTTTACCGTCATCATCACTTTTCACCATCATCAATTGTGCAGTATGATTACGATCCATTCCTGGTTGTGAATTCCACCATGCACGGCCGTTACCCATGCCATGTGTCCAGGCAGCGACAATCCAGATTGTTCCGGTCTTCTTATCAACCAAAATAGCCGGATCACCTACTCCATTCTGTGCTTTAGGCAGACCGTCATATTCTCCAAATGCCATCGGGATACGCATTTTCTCCCAAGTCTGTCCGCCATCCGTGCTCCGGCTCAGACCTATTTCCACATACTCCTGTAAATCCGCACTATTATTATAGCGTACATCATATACTCCTAACAAAGTTCCTTTATTTGAAGTCACCAATCCGGGAATACGATAGGCAGCCGCCCCGTCATCACCGGCATGACGCACGCCGACTCCCATATAATGAGTATCCGCCTTGCGGGCTATCTTCAATGGAGCAACCTGTCCGTCAACCTTAGCTTCCGCCACTTCCGCCGACACTTTGGACAGAATGGAAGCTGTAGGTTTCATTTGCAGGCTGATCCAGAAATAATTCACTCCCGGAAACAGTTTTTGATCAGCTTTTAACATAACCTCACGTTTCGGAGCCTTTACTTCCGACTTCAAAACGGAATAAGAAGTATTGGCAGCCAATGTTTTTCCTGGAGTATTACTAGATATATAATTCACTGGAGCAAAATAGCTCTTTCCTCTTCTCTCCACACTTTCAGTTCCGCCATAATAAAGCTTCACCGCTTCAATCTCATTCAAATTCACATCTTTGCCGAAGTTCAATTTCACTTCATTCAGCATCTGGCTTTGAGTAGCCTCTATACGTAAATAGAACAACTCATTGTCCTGTCTTTCAATCAACACAGGAATCTGGGTTTCGCGAACTGCAACTGTATCTGCTGCGGCACTCAACTTGAAAGGTGCCAATATAAAAACAGCAATTAGCAATAATAAGTTAGGGTTTCTCATAATATTTATAATTTTACGGGTGTAAAAATAAAAATTTTTATTGAATTTAGAAAATAAACAACCAAATTCTTTATTAATTTCATAAAGAATGTATTCTTTTATATTATAATCTCAACCTAGCACTAAAAAAATTAGAAATTAATAAATCCTTTCAACAAGTGAGGATTATTCAGCTTAGCCAATACCACATTTCAAGCACTAACCGTTTCGTGGAATCGGAAAAGGGATGGCTCTTCGGATTCAA
>BLLV01000130.1 GCA_011959205.1 Bacteroidaceae bacterium | reverse complement strand
AAAGAACTGTACTATCTGTCAGCTACTTACGTTTGAGTTAGTTTTTCTCAATATCAATATATTTAAGGACGAAAAAAATGCGAAAAAAGTTAGATTACGAATATTGTTCTGCATCTCCCATACTGGAATGGTTGGGAGACAAATGGGCTTTGGTCGTCTTATTGAAATTACACGAGAAAAGAGTAATACGTTTCAGTGAACTATATAAAACAATCCCCTCTATATCGGAAAAAATGCTATCTACAGTTCTGCATTCATTGGTAATGGACGGATTGGTAAATAGAAAAATATACCCTTCAGTTCCACCGAAAGTGGAATATTATATATCTGAATTTGGAGAGACTTTAATTCCTCATTTAGAGTGCTTGAAGCAATGGGGGCAGGAGAATTTTGAAACGATAATGGAAAATAGACATAAGAATACAAGTTCGCATGGTTGATTGACAATCTGCAATGGAGAAAAATGTGGGGCGGACTTCTGATGAAGTCGCCCCACATTCCTTTTTTTGCACAATTGTCAGCGGCGCATACCCCCGCCGTAATCCTCCTCTTGTACCTCTTCGGCACGGTATTCCTCCATTTCGTTCAGCCGTTCATTCACCCTTTGCAGGTTGTCGTCCAGCGTGGCGTCGTGGTCGTAAGGAAAACTGTGCTGTGCGATGATGCCAGCATTGGTGGCCGGCCCGACATCGAACGAGTCGGTTTCCCTGTTGTACCCGATATACAGGACTTCACCGCCCGGAAGCTCGAACGCGGGGATTTTCAGCCTCGACACGGCAGCAAACTGCTCCGCCGCCATATCCCGCGCCACTGCTTTAACATCGTCGCTGGCACGGCCGATGCCGTAGCGCCTGATGTGGTCGCATACTTCCTGTTCCGTGTACTTCAGCATGACCTCGTAGGTTCCACCGACACTCCCGTTATATACTACAGCGAAATCCTTATCCTCGATAAGGAGGTCATCGCCACGGCTCCGGAGTGGAGAGGAGTATGTCTGTTGCTCGTCCATGCCGTTGCCGTCGTAATACTCCTTGGCAAGCGTCAGCAGTCCCTTATAGTCGCCCTTGTCCTTGAGTTCGTCAAGCTGTCTCGTGTCATCGGCGAACTGGAGGTAAGCCACCGAGGCGTAGAAAATCTTCTCTGTAGCAGATACCTTGTTCTCCTGTTGCTCCTGCTCAGAGACATCCTGTTTCAAATCCAGCGCAACCTTATCCACCTTTTGGGTAATCAGTGAAGCCGCCCTTTTCACGTCAAGAAGCGTTGTCTTGATAAATTGCGGCGATTCCTTCAATTCATCGAGCCACTCTTTGAGATAGGCACAACTGTCCTCCTTGATATATTTCGTCATGCCGTAGCGTTGTGCGACCAGCGCACTGCCGAGTTCGGCCACCAGTTCCTCCTTTGCATATTCTGGAGAGCCGAAAGCCGTAGGTTTGAAGCGGTCGAGTACGCTCTCTGCTCCGGTTGAATGCGTCATCTCATGGAAAAGTGTCCCGTAGAACGCCTCTCCGTCCTTGAACTGCTCCTTCTCGGGCACGACGATTTCATTCTTCGAGATTGAGTAGTAGGCTTGGTCCTGGTGCATCGGCTTGATGGGGCAAATCCAGATGTTGTCCTTTATCATCATGTCCACAGGTGCGAAGCTGAACTGCTCGCCGTTCCCGATTTTAGGATGTCCGTTCTCCTGTTCCAGCTTTTCCCACATCTCCGGACGGGCTTCTTTCAGGTTGGTTTGCGCCACATTGAATACCCTGAATACCTGCATTTTCGGATAGACGTTATACTCTTCTTTCTCTTTGTCGGAGAGTTTCTTGTAGTCATCGTACTTGATTTTCTCCTTCGTCTCCTTGTGTATGCAGGTAAACGTCGTCAGCATGACCGGGAACGACTTCTCTCCGCGCAGCACCGACACACGGGGCAGCTCCTGTCCGTCCTTGCCGGGCTTGTTGAGCCGTTGCACGCAGTCGAACGTGCAGAAGCGTGGAATTGTATAGCCCTCCTTCTCGCAATGCAGGAGCAACATAAAGGCGTTCATGCCGTTGTACTCACGTCCGGAGAGGTTACGGGGCCATTGCAGTGCGCCTTCGGT
>BLLV01000129.1 GCA_011959205.1 Bacteroidaceae bacterium | reverse complement strand
CTTCCTGCACAAGAGTAATTTGGCAGGAAAAGCCACCGCATGAAGTTATCCCGACAACCGTGTACCGCATCCATAAAACCCCAAAGCGGCTCAGGAGACAAAGAACTGATAAAGGGGAAATAAAAAGTATTAACCAATTAAAAAACAGAATCATGCCTAATCACGTGACAAACCGTTTAGAAATAATAGCGGACAACGAAACAGTACAGAAAGTAATGAATTTCCTGAAAGGGGTAAACGAGGAGGACGGTACGCCTTGCCACATCGACTTCAACAAGATTATCCCCATGCCCAAAGAACTGTTGATTGAAGCGTCCAGCAGTGGAAAACTGGGAATGGAGTATCTCACTGCAATGCAGCGGAAGCCGTTATATACACAGGATGACTTGGCAACCATTCAACGGGTGGAAGAACTGCAGGAAAAATACAGAAAAGAGGTGTTGCAGCTTGGAGCGTCGTATCTGAGCAATCTGGAAAAATACGGTTATCCTACTTGGTACGAGTGGTCTATTGCCACTTGGGGCACAAAATGGAATGCCTATGACCAATATCTTGAAGAGCCGAACATCCTATGGTTTAATACGGCTTGGGAGAGCGTGCCGCTACTTATTCAAAAACTCTCCGAGGTATTCCCAGAGGTTGAGTTGCACTATGCCTATGCAGATGAAAACTTGGGGTTCAATGTGGGCAGAGGGATTATACAAAATGGTGAAATCGACATGACAATACCCGATGGCGGAAGCAACGAAGCCTTTGAAATCATGTTCTTTGTAAAACCGGACATGGAGGAATACTTTGAACTGACGGACGAAGGTTACAAGTGGATAGCCTAAACTTCCAATACCGGTAACAACCGAAGCGGATTCAGGATACACGGATGATAAGTGTGTCCTGAATCTGTTGCTGGAGTCATCCGCTTATATCTTTTTTGGATGTTTCTTTTATACCCATCTACCCATGCCGTTTCCCTTTGTACAGACCCTATAAATAAATACCGCAACACATCCCTCAAAGATGGTTACGGTATTCATTATTTGACAATCGGAACACTGTTTCACAGACGGTTTTCCAACAGTCTTGTTCTTTTTATTTTCCCTCTTTTACTGCCTCAAGAAACGTTTTTGCAGGT
>BLLV01000128.1 GCA_011959205.1 Bacteroidaceae bacterium | reverse complement strand
CACTTTCGCATATTAACATAACATACCCACAGGGTTTTAGCACTGATCCGTTTTATCCTGTCTTTAACCGCCTCGGCATCCCTTCGAGTAAGATGCAGCATGGCTATTGACATCAGGAAGTCTTGTCTTGCTTGTTCATCGGCATGTAGAGAGCGGAACTTGGCTTCCTCCTCCGAAGTTAATTCGATCAAAGGCATATAGCCGTCAGTCAAGGCAGCGCGGAGGCAATAGTTGCCGTTTCTATGTTTGACAACTGCCATGCCCTTTATCCTCTCTTGATGGTTGTGTATAGGATAGCGTATGAGATATTCGGTCAGTATCTCCTCGGAGAACATCGTGGCCGCTATTGTCAGGCCTACATCTTCGCGCTCGTCGTCTTTCACGCCGTTATACCATGCGTACTGCCTCGGTGAGATTGGTTTGCGGTACGTCGAGCCGTCTTTGACATTGATGAGCATATAGTTCCCTCTGCTGTCTTTGCCCACCTCGACAGTGAACAGGTCGCGGTACACGTCAAGCGGCGATGGTTTCCTTTGTGGTTTGATGGCGAAATCAATAAGCTCCGACAGTTTCATCACCTTGCTGCCGTCGAAGGCAATCTTTTCGGCATGGTCGATTATACTGTAGCCTCTCACCCTGCCGTCCTTGTCCTTCTGAAAACTGATGTCTATACCAAACTTTGTCTTGAGAACATCGATAAGAGTCTGTATGCGCTGGCAGTTCTCCTCGCTCAACGGTTTGCCGTGGTTGTCAAGTATTTTGCGGATGTCGGTATTCAGTTTTGCTTTTACCGGCTTTCGCTTCTTACCTTTTGACACTTTGACATTATCGACATTTTGACATTTTCCCTCGGCTATCTCGCCCTTGTATTTCCGGATTATAGCGCGAAGCTGCGTAGCGCGGTCTTTGCGCTTCGGGCTGTTTTTGGTGATTCGATTGAGAATGTCGCCGATGGCGATATTCCCGGCATTGCCGCCACACTTGAACAGTCGGTAGCCATCGAGCGATTTCTCTATCTTGTAACCATGAGTCTTGACGATATTGGCAAACTGCCCCTCCGTTTCGTAGTCGTAGCCGAGAATTCGGTCGATATCTTTCTTGATGTCAGGAGAGAGTATGCGGTTTGCGCACTCGTTAAGCCTGCGCCTGTCCTGATGGTCAGAAATGGCATAACCGTTAGGCTTGATTCTCGTCGAGAGAATATGCACATGGTTGTTGCCGGTATCATGGTGGGCGTAAACAAAATACGGCTGACGGGCATATCCCATACCCTCCATAAGCTCACGCGCAAAGTCGGTAAGTTCTTCCGGCGACATGGCGCGTCCTTTCACGGAGGCCGACACGTGGAACTGGAAACGTGTTGTCTTTGTATTGCCATAGGTCTTTGAACTTTCTTTCATATACCTCTCGACTTCTGCCGACGCATCAAGGCCGAAGCGGTGCAGCGTCTCGACATTGTGGCGCAACGCCTCGCTGACATTCTCCATCGCCATAAGGGTTGCCACACCATCAGCAATCTTCTTCTCGTTATATCGAGCGCCGGGGAAACCGCCGCCGGACACATCGTTGAGTTTCTTGACTATCATTTTCCTGATATTAAGTAAGTCGTAAAAAATAATTTATACTAAGCCGCATGGGCAAAATTAATATTGAGCTCAGATCCAAGAGCAGCCAAAGCTCGATTGGTTGCATAAAGCAAGGAGTCTGTGGAAAAATAATCCACAGGTCTAAGCCATTTGCCCTTGAGGATTCGCCACAGAGTCTCCGCGATATTCAGATGAGGACTATATGGCGGAAGAAAGAAGAGGAACAGACCCCGCTTCTCCCATACAGGACGAAGTTCCTTCATGAGCTTGCACCTGTGTACGCTGGCATTGTCAAGCACCACGAATGTATTCTTACGGACACGCATCGACAGTCTGTCAAGAAAGTCTGCGATTTTATCAGCCGTCATGTTCTCCGTTGTGGAGAAACCCTCATATCGGTTGTTTCGGTCAATCATACCGAAGATATTGAGCCTGAGGCCTCTCTCAGATGGAATATGTACGTCCTCTCCACGGAACTGCCAGCCATAAGGCACATATCCTTCCGTGCAGATGTGGCTTTCATCTCCGTAGTAGAGGTCTGTGAGACCGGCAATTGCCTGTCTTTCGAGTTCTTGCAGCTTCCCGGTCTTATACGCATAGAGCTGCGGCGAGGGCTTACCCTTTGGACGTTTCCTTATACGTCTATATCTCGCGCCAATGCGGATAAAAAAGCCCTGAAGGTACTTTCGCTTGCTGCCTTGCCGGAGGCTTGCTGCCAGGCTTCCCTGGCTTTGGCCACGCTCTGTCTGTCGTTCTCGATGGCAATGCGCACTGCCTCCTCGTCCGAACAGTCCATTATGGGCTTGCGACCGCGACCGGGGCGTGTCTCCAGCCCCTTGATGCCTTCGGCCTCGAAACGCTGCACCCAGGAATTGACTGATATGTGTGTCATGTCTGTCTGCGCCCCAACTTCTTTGGAGGTCAGACCTTTGGCTTTCAGTAATATTGCGCGACAGCGCATACGGAAGGCGTGGCTCTTGCCTTGGCGAAAGCCCTCTTCCAGTTGCAGACGTTGCTGGTCTGTCAGTTGTATAACTTTGATCTTTGCGATAGTCGTAAGTATTAAGGTTCATACCTTTAACGTTCGAACTACTACAAAAATTATGATATAAACTAATTTTCAACATCTACTTATCATATTATAGAGGTATGTCAGCATCTGTCGGATTTTATCTGTACCCTCGCAAAACTGACCGAAGGAAAGAAGATCAGCCGCCCGCAACGAGTAAGGATTCATTTTCTGCTGTTCGTTGATGTGCTTTGCAACCTGATTGGTGTTGGTGCCGGTTCTTTCGATGAGCTTGATAGCGGACTTGATCAAAGCAATCATACGGGGATTGTCGCGGTCAGTGACTGGCTCCTCGTTGTATTTGAGAGTAGCGCATCGGACAAACGCACTCAGATTACCGTCGGTGTATCGGTCGGCTCTTGACTGCATTTCTGCGTGGGTCTGCGCATCGACACGTATTTTTATAGTGATGGATTTTTTATCCGGCATAGAGATTAACTTTTTAAGATATTATGGTTTGATAGATTGGTTGATTGAATATCTGATACAATGAAGACTATATGACTTGGAATCCTGATTGCTTGATGATTTGATGAACTGATACCTTGATGATATAATATCTGGTTGTCTCGATTGTCTGATTATCCAATGCTCCATTACCCGATGACTTATTGTCCAATGGCTCATTATCATATTATCCAATGTATCGATTATCCAATGTGACGATGACCGATTAACCGAAGTATCACGGTTCATGATAAATGTGTTGCTTGATAATATATCAACCGCAGATTTTCAGTTTTTCATCATTCATTTTTCAGTCTATCATCGTTCACGGACAATGTATCATTAGATAAAAGACTGCGAGTTTCGAGCGGGATTGACCCTCACCTCGGGGGAGGCGGGATAGCCGTTGTGGACACAAGCGGCATATCTTGCAAAGCAAGGTTTATACTCCAAATCAGGCGTGAGCAACCGGGGTATCTCAGTCAGTTCGACCTCGGTCGAAAATGTCATAATGTCAAAAGTTCATAGTGTCAGCGCATGAGTCATATTTTGCGATAGCAACCGTGTGACTTTTTCTTTACGAATCCTCGACCGCCGTCTCTAAGAAATCTTTTGACCGAGGATTCCGAGATTCCGAGTTGCAGGGCTTCCCGGACAGCTTCTGCCGTGGTGAACGAATCCCTGAGGTTTCCGAGTAACTCGGTAAACCGGTTGTCAAGGATACCGGTTTCAATCTCCGGTGCAATCCGGCTCTCCATGTTTCTGAAATATTCGGTGAGCCTGATGGCGAGTTCGGCAGTTCCCGGTTCAATTTTATCCATGCCCGATTCTCCACAGATTCCGTGCATAATCTGTATGACCAGGCAGAAGCGGACGAGATAGGTTTCCAGTTTGCCGCACAACGCCCTGACAGCATCCGAATCCGTTTCAGCATAAGCCTTGTTATTGACCTCGTCTTTCCATTGAATTACGCGGAGCTTTGCCTCTTGGGAAAACAGTAGCTCTATTGAGGTCGCTTTTCCCTCTTGGTCTGTTGAAGGAGTGACTGTTACCACCTTCCGGATAATTCGCCCCCATTCTTCAAGAACGCCGTCAGGCATGGCGGTGTCGTTCCACGACGGCATCTTGTCAATTTCGGGATAGACTTTCAGGAATCGAGATGAAAAGCCGTTCATCATTCGCTTGCCGCCGAACTGTTCGCCCAGACGACCGGGCTGTGTAGTGCCAATAATAGAACAATAGGGATTGGCGAGAAAGATATGCTCGTTGTTTGACTTTCGGCTGTACTTGAAAGGCGTGCCGCTGAACAGACTGAGAAAGTAGCCCTCGTCCGAACCGTTGTAGCGGTTGAAATTGGAAAGAAGGCTGTCTATCTCATCCTTGTAAATCAGCACTCCGCGCGGATTGTCGCGCAACGCTCCGATAAGAGCCTCTACAGTGGAGTCAACCACTACATGGCATTTTCGCTTAGGCATCTTCATTTCTTCAGGAAGAGAATGTCTCTCACGCTGCTTGGCCGACATGCGTTCCCATCGGCGGTAGGTTTCCATCTCCTTGCAGTAGATCATGTCATACTCTCCGTCGAGTTTGAGAAGAGGTGTGACCGCCTGTTGCAATGGCGGAGTCTTGCCGCAGCTCGGCGAGCCTACAAGCACCATATAGATTATCGGTCGGCTTACCCATCCGGTCATGAAGCGGACTGACCAAGTGTTGCCCATAGCAGCCGCGAATACTGTAAGGAAAGAGGCTGCAGTGAAATCGACATTATAGTTCTCATACTCCTCAAGAGCCTCTATTATGTCGCGGATTGCTTTCGGAAATATCTCCAGAGGGAAAGAAGGAGTTTCGGCAGTTTTACCGGAATCGCTGGTAAAGGCAATGCTATCCTCCTCAATCAATCCGCATCCGGCTTCCATCGGAAAACGTGGATGGTTGTAATAGCCATTCGCTTTCATGATGCTCAGATATTGATGTTACGTTGTCCGAGGGCTTTGCGTACCTCATATTCCGGGTACATAATCTTGTTGCCGGTCTTGACAGGTTTGAGGATACCTTTATTTGCCCAGTGCCAGAGTGTGGCATCGCATACGCCAAAGAGTTCCTTTACCTCGGCTTTGGTGAGCATACGTTCTTTCTTGGCTGCCTCGACCATTGAGCCGAGTTCATCCTTTGCGCGGCGGATCAAGTCCTCCGAAAATGCTTTGAGGTCTTCGGCGTTCATCTCTACCTTGACATGGGCCCGACCCTCCTTGAGCATATCTAATAAATCTTGCATTTTTGTTTTGATTGCCGACATTGTTCGACGCTTCTACTGGCGGCATAAGACAGAAACGCCACCGCTCCGAAATGGAACGATGACGCAAAAGTATAGCGTAATTTCTTGGATTAAAAAGAATTGATGGTTCGTTAAGTTCGCGAACTATAAAACGAATCAAACGAATCGAAAAGAGGCTATTTCAGTCTACTCCATCTGGGTCAATTCGTAAAACATCGGTCTTTATAGAGTCAATAGCGAAGCGATGTTCTGGCTCGTCTTTGATAAATCGCTTACGATTGGGAGATAAATCTTGTAGCGTGTTTACGCTCTTCTGCACCTGACGCTCGCCGACGATTTTGCATTCAGGGAATGTGGCGGATAATATCTCGACAAATCGTTTGACAGGTGTTGACGGATCCAGCTCGCCAGACTCGACAAGTGCGACATATAAGTGCGCTATGTCAACGCCACGGATATGTGTTTCTATCCATTTGCCAATGCGCTTAACAATCTCACTGCCGTGAGATGCCAAAAGGGAAAGAAGGTCATGAGATAATTCTGCGTTTTCTGTAATTTTAGCAGTCGGTTTAGACTCATCAATACCCTCCAACGCCCAATCAGCCAAATTGCCGTTATCTACACTCATGCGATAATCAAGATACTCCTTCAAATCCTTGCGCGAGCGTCGTTTATCCTCTACCTCCCTCGCAAGAAATGTCTTCATGAACTTTGCAAGCTGCCACTGGTACTGTTTGTTGTCAATCGACTCTGCCGCTTCCTCAATATTATCTATCATCATTTCAGAAGAGCGTCCATATTTGAGCCATGCGGCAAAGGGCAACCGGTATTTAGCCCATTCGCTCCCTTCTGCCTGTTCGCCAAATATCTTCTCAGCAAAATCCGACTCTTGAAGAATCTTCAAAAGCTCATCCAAGTCCAGATTGTCAAGGTCAACCATATTCTCCAGCCGTTTTTGGAACTCCGGCGATGTATTAAACGCAGCCGTACCCAACAGAAACACCTCCAACAAGTCCGCTTCGCCCATCGCCGCAGCAAACTCGCCATATTCCTGCGGATGCTCCTCCATCCACGCCTTCAAATCAATCTTTCCATCCTGATTTCCTAAGTTATCTTGCTGAATTTTCATAGTAAAATTTCTAATTCATAAAGTAATAACGTGCAAAGGTCAAAAAAAGATAATAGTACTTTGAACGATAACAGCGACAGCGTATAAGCCGCACCAAGCAACGCTGTATCCTCGCTCCAGCCTCCTGCCATACAACTCACAATCGCCAAGATGAGAAGCACAAGCCATGCTATCCAAAATTGTTTATCGGTCAGTTTCATTATTCAATGTGCAAGTGATTATATTAGTCGGTTCTATTGACAAACCGGTATAATTAGACCTTATTAGTTCATCTGTCAACCTTTCAGAAATAAAGATTGTACTGTCGAATGGAAATGGGAAAAACAGATCCAAAATCGTGTTTTTATCGCGTAGCGCAAGTGAATCAAATGTTACACCAAAAGCCCCGGTCTTATCCTTTAATTTTAATTGCTGATATTGACTGAATGATTCCAATGATATAGGCTCTTGCGGGATAGTCCATTCTGTCCGAACAAAAGATGATTTATCATAATCTATCGAATCGACAAATGACGGCCCATATAAATGCACCCACAAATATTCCCTAACATCTTTATTGGTTTCTACTGTCACCGAAAAAATCTGATGTGGCATGACATTGAAATGCCTGATGCTTTCATATAATTCAGGAGATATAAGCATATCACAACCCGGTCCGGCTGTTGTTGAGAGAAAGTCAGATATTACTGCACCTCTCCTTAATTTGAACCTCAAATCAGGATTACATGGTAAATTATTCCACGGACTTATTTGAGACGCAGCGAAAGACCTTAGGCATTCCACCTGTGGATATTTCTTGCCTGTTTCTAAATCGTGTGATAGCTTATAGAATTTCATTGAAGTACTATAAAATAAAAAAGGCTTTTATATGGGGCGCTTCATACTTTCTCAATGATCATACTTTGTGAACCGTCTTCCAATGAATTGTATTCATCCAAATGTATATGTGTGCCGGGAGGCACATCTGCCTGCGCTAAATTGAGGAGATGACTTGCCATTGATAACAATCCTTCCCGATTAGCGGATATAGTTACTTCGCTATTATCGCTTGAAACCTTTATCGAAAACCCCGGATGCCAACAGAGTTGCAACCCAATGTTTCTATCATATTTCGGCACATCTATTTCCATGACGTCTGCAATTATTTTGTTGGAAAAGTCTGCTCCATAACGCTGATTATTTCGTACAGTCGAGGGAAATAGTCCATTATATTTGGCTCATGTCTATCAGCCATTTTGTGGACTTGCGCCAAGACCAAATCTTTGACTGCCGGATAATCTTCAGGCGATTCAATACGTGTTAGTGTAAGATACTTGAACGCCCAGTCTGCACCGACATCGGGTAATGCTCGCTTACCCTCTAATCTGGGTATAATCTCGTGTTCAAACATATCGCGCAATGACGTGTATGATTGAAATACTATGCCGGAACAGTCGGCAAGTGTGCCACAGAGTTTTGAGTATTCACACTCCAGATTGGCTTCTGAAATCATAAACTTATCCTGCCTGCCAAGCATATCTCCTGTAAATCCGACAGAAGGATTATCCTGTTGGTCTTGCGGTGATTTTACATTATACGGCTCAAACCATTTCAATAGAACATCAAAACGAACCATATAGATAGGATAGATGATAAGCACTCCCTCCTTACTCCAATGGTCTAATTCGATATGCCGTCGCAAACCACCTTCTTGTTTGATGAAAGAGGAATCACGTTTACGGAACTTAAAGCCTTTGAGAAAAGGCTCTGTCTTTAGCCGCTCAACTATGGTTAAAAATAATTCTTTGTTTGTCATATCACTTTCCTTTCACCGCTGTCAATCTTTATAATCTTATTTGTGGAGCCGTCGACTTCCATATACAGGATGTCGGTCACGTCATCATCGTTGGGCTTAGGTTTGAACTTTACCTCGAATGAATACTTTTCCAGAGGAAGTCCTGTGAAGCCGTCTTGAGGTTCTATCTGCATTGTCTTATAAGCGTGCCGAAAGTCGGTGTTATCCAAAACAATCGGGAAAGTCGCCGCAGATAGTTCTTCGGCAAGCTCTTTGGTGCAATATTGCCAATACAGTCTTTTCAAGTCTGCCTGTGACGCGCTTACTGCTCTTTCGTTCAGATACAGAGCCATGAAGTCTGCCACTACATAAAAGCCATCAACGCCCATATATACATCAATGACAATGATATTTGATGTGCCGTCGGGCAGAATCTGATACAGCATATTCCATCCATCGTCCGTGTCGGGAAGAAAGCAACCAAACGACAAGTAAATAGCGGAGTCAGAGGACCAAAAGACTTCACCTCCCCACTGCATCATATATTCACCCTCGTTGCCGACCAAATCTTTCGTGCGAATTTCCTTGTCGGAGTACACGATATTTCTGTCATACGACAGGGTAAGAAATACGGATGAATCTCTTACAGCCCAGTCATGTCTTCCAACGATTACATCATTGGAATCTTTTAATGCTTTTATTGTCCAGTGGCCTATAACGGTATCTTCTACAACCTTGCCTCTGACAACCTGAGGGACGGTTGCAATTACGGTGTCCTCCGCCGTTTGCTGTGATACGGTAGTTTCGGATTTATGACCTCCGCCACATCCAACGGCCACGACAGACAGAATAAGTATCAGAATAATTATGCCAATCAATTTTTTCATAATATCAATCATTAGTAATCCACAGTTCGGTCATTTCCTTATAATATGCCTGCATTGCCGGATTGTCAAGTCGGGCGATGGCTTCGTCGATGATTTTGCGGGATTGTGGAGT
The DNA here is from genome assembly GCA_011959205.1 of Bacteroidaceae bacterium. Lineage (GTDB taxonomy): Bacteria > Bacteroidota > Bacteroidia > Bacteroidales > Bacteroidaceae > Phocaeicola. The sequence continues at coordinate 2,797 of BLLV01000128.1, read as the reverse complement.
ATATGTATAATAGAATCCAAGCGGCATTGTCAAGGATAGAGATTTGTAATCACGATTATCGTAAACCCACTTTAAGACCTTTTCAGGCTGTGGCAAGAATACATATTTGAAAAAATGATCAACGAATGATTCAGAGGAAGCCGCATCAACCATATTCCCCAATTCATTCCATTGGTCAAGCACTTTATTATCTGAATAAGGATAGCGGGACAGTGAGAGCATATCATTCATTAGTTTCCATTCCTTCTTACAGTCTGAACCACAACATAATCTGAACACTCCATCTTCATATCCGTCTTCCATAGTTATGTCGATTTTACCGTTCGGCTCTATGTTACAAGTCATTGATGCCATTTGAGAGTAGGTGGTCGTGTCCTTGTCGGTATTGACGTTATGTTCTATTTCTTTGTATTCATGGTTATGTGTAAATTCATGGTCTCCGATAAAATATACTAAAGTATGATCGACGGAGACTAACTCTGTTGAGTCCGTCAGATTATAAGCTAATTCCGACTTATCCCAATCGTTACCCGCGAACATCGCGTCAATCAGATGTCCGTCAGTATCGTATGTGGCAATATACACATCTTCGGCATCGCTGAAAAGATATTTGTATTGACATAGGATTACGTTATCGTTTATTTGACGGACAGATACAAGATATGCCGATGCGGTATCCGACGGGGCAAAATCAGGAGTGATTATGCCTCTTAGTAATGAACACTGCTCATGAGTGGTGAGGAGAAAATCACGGTCAGATGGGGCCGGCAAAGAATCATTTTTAGCGATAAGCGATTCATATTCTATGCCGAGTTTTCTTAAGAACTCAAAAGGCCTGTTGTCATCTATCGCTGTAATCGAGTCATGAGGGCTATCATTCGATGCCGATGCTGATCCTTTGCCCCTGCACGAGACACACAAGATCAATATGGCTGTAATTATCAAAAGTATATGTTTCATATCTTAAGCACTTTATGACAACAAATCCGTTAAATGAGGTTGATATTTACTGCCTCCGGCAATTTCAGCCAATTGCTCGGTACTCCATTTTTGCCTATCTGAAAAGAGTGTTGACAGGCTGTTCTCTTGCAATGCAAACAAAAGGTCGAGATATGATTGCTGATCCTTGGCAATATAACTTACAATGCAGTTATCGTCCGCCCAGTCTATTTCGACTATCTCCCCGGTTGCTTTATGAATTGCAAGCGGAAAAGCCTCTCTCCATCCGAAAAAAGTAAATGGCTCTGTCTCTTTCAATTCATTGGATTTGTTGAAACTGAAAATCATTATTATCAGCTTGGAGACATCATAATTTGACATCAAGTCTATGATAGCATTTTCCGGCTCTACATTCGTGTGAATACTCTTATTGCCAATGAATAGTTCGTCCAGATAGATTTGGGCGAAACCTTCCGGCATTTTCGTAAACTTACTTTCATCGGGAGTTATCTCCCTTATGGCGGTTACAAATTGGGCTGCTGTCATATATTTCTCAACTTTTACTTGATATTTCTGAAATGGTAATTGAACTTCAGTTTGTCATGGTCAATAAGTGACTCGCCTAACATAACCCTATCGTAGGGAAGAATGGAGTCACCGCCGGGGAATTTACGATAACTGACATAGACATTTTTACCTTTGATGCTGTCAATAGTGGGTGTAGCATCTTCGGCTCTAATGTGGATGCTTTCAATATGTTCCGCTTCACTGTTATGTAAATAGCCGATATATAATCCAATAAAGAAAAGTATTGCGGAAAGGATTGGATATAAGATTGCGAGCGTTTTATATATAGGCTTATCATAAATATCATGCTCTTGGTCTATTATTTTATATTGTTTTCTTCTCAAAAACAGCCACCATGATACCGCTAATCCGAGAATGAACATAGTAAAAATGACCATTTTTATATCATACTTCTGCAAAATGACAAGCCCTGTCACGTCAGCAAAAATTGCTATAAAACCTACTATACCAAATAGAGGAACCAAAAGACATAGCACAGCCAAAGCATGCGCAAAGGATTCATCATTTTCTTTGCGCTTCTGCCACCAATAATATTGGTAAAATAAGGCTCTTAGCAGTTTCATTTGAGTCTATTATCTGTAATTAAGCAAAGTTACAACTAATAATCGACATTCGATGTGACAAATGTCCCATCAGGGTATGAAAATCAGCGCGGAGATTAGCCGCGGCATAATCATTCAGCACAGACGGGTCAATCCTCGGCATGAAATCGTTAAGCCGTGCATATTTCGGGGGTTGTTTCGTCTTATCCTCAGTTGTTCTTGTTGATTAGGTTGACGATGACTTTTACCATTGTGTCCTTTTCCTCAGTGCGGCTTTCGGCTATCATCAGGGTGAGGGCAACGAGTGTGTTGTCGGCGATGCGTTTGGTGCCGTCTCCGTTGTAGAGAATGCCGTTGCCGTTGAGGAACCACAGGAACAGTGTGGCGGCAATGCGTTTGTTGCCGTCGCTGAATGAGTGGTTTTTGGTAACAAGGTACAGGAGCATGGCCGCTTTTTCCTCCACTGAGGGATATAGGTCAACGCCACCGAAGGTCTGGTAAATCTGACCGATTGAGCTTTTGAAGGAATCGTCCTTTTCGTTGCCGAACAATGTGCTGCCACCGAATTTCTCATGTAACTCGCGGATGACTTCCATGGCGTTTTCGTAAGTGGCATGAAACGACTCTTTACCGGTGGTGTCCTCGATCTTCAGTTCCTGATAGTCGTAGCGGTCAAGAGTGTAGCTAACACTTGAAAAGGGACCCGGGTAGCATTTGAAACGTGTACC
>BLLV01000127.1 GCA_011959205.1 Bacteroidaceae bacterium | reverse complement strand
CCGAACCGGACGGTTCTTATATGTTAAATCAGAATTTATAATACCTATATATAAAAAAAAGCGCGGGAATCTGTACCTGTTACTCGTCCCACACTTCGAAGGCTTTGCACTGCCCATTGCTGTCTGAACGAGCAACGCAGAAGCCCACGCCGATATGTATAATGACACTTAATTCCTTTTCCGTTGCGTTCAATATATTCACTTAGAAAAGTTCCTTTTGTTGGCGTACCATCAATCAAATATTTTAGGAACTGCCCGCCCTCTTCTTTCAAAAACTGAGGCGCAATCACATTCTCCCAATCGTTACCGGAACGTTTGCGTTCAAAAATCATAGTATCATTCCGACTACCGGTCTTATACAACCATTCCTCCAGTAAGCCTCCCTTTGAGAGATGCGTGTTTCCTCGTTAAATGAGTAGATATTTTCAAATTTTGCAAGGAAACAGTACTTACCTTTAAAGGAAAGAATATATGCATTCTTGTAGAAAAAAAGTTGTTTAACAATATAAAACACAAAGCACTTTTAGAGAGATAATTATTACCTTTGCAATTCTTACAAAAAAGAACAGATATGAACCAGCACAAATCCCTCTCTACTATTAGTAACAAATTACAACGCAAAGAGTTGTTGCTTCGCATGGAATATAATTACGAAAAAGAAACTTTCAGGCAACAGACCGAAGCGATGGGAATCGACCGCAAGGTGAAACGCGGCATGTGCTGGTATCCGGTCAGTACAGGCAGAAGCTATTACAACTCTTTAAACCAACTGGTTATAGAGATAGAGAGACAGGAAGACAAAGAAATAGAACATGTATTCGAATTCGGACGTCCCGTCTGCTTTTTCACTCAGGACCCCTCGGGAAGCATTCGTTATTTCAACTTCACAGCCACCGTGAACTATGTGGATGAGGACCGGATGGTCATTGTCCTGCCGTCGGCAGACGCTTTGCTCAGCATACAGTCCACCGAGTGCCGGTTGGGTGTGCAACTTTATTTTGATGAGACCAGTTACCGGTTGATGTTTGAGGCTTTAAGCCAGGTTATCAAAGCGAAAGACAACCGTCTGGCAGAGCTACGGGAAATTTTCCACGGCACATTAAAAGCACAAACATTCAGTTTTAGTCCCGCCCGTTTCCCGTGGCTGAACAGTACACAAGAAGAAGCGGTGAACAAGGTGATGCATGCCAAAGATGTAGCCATTGTCCATGGCCCTCCCGGAACAGGAAAAACCACCACGCTGGTAGAAGCCATTTATGAAACGCTGCACCGCGAGAACCAAGTGATGGTATGTGCTCAAAGCAATATGGCTGTAGACTGGATTAGTGAAAAGCTGGTCGATCGCGGAGTTCCCGTATTACGAATCGGCAACCCCACCCGTGTCAATGACAAAATGCTTTCTTTTACCTATGAACGCCGTTTTGAAAGCCATCCGGATTATCCGCAGCTTTGGAGTATCCGAAAGGCCATACGCGAACTCTACCGCCGTTCGCGCAAAGGTGCGGAACGGGAAAACATACGTCTGAAAATTAATTCATTGAAAGACCGTGCCACCGAACTGGAGATCCGCATCAACGAATCGCTGTTCGGCGAAGCCCGTGTCATAGCCTGCACATTGGTAAGCTCTGCCAACCGGGTTCTGACAGGACGCAAATTCGGTACTTTATTTATAGATGAAGCCGCACAGGCATTGGAACCCGCCTGCTGGATCGCTATCCGCAAGGCAGACCGGGTGATTCTGGCAGGAGATCATTGCCAGCTCCCCCCTACCATAAAATGTGTGGAGGCGGCACGAGGCGGGCTGGATCAGACCTTGATGCAGGAAATCGTGCAGAACAAACCCGAGACGGTTTCTCTGCTGAAGGTGCAATACAGAATGAATGATGAGATCATGCGTTTCTCTTCGGAATGGTTCTATCAGGGGGAATTGAAATCTGCCCCCGAAGTAAAATACCGGGGAATCCTGGATTACGACACCCCTATAGAATGGGTGAATACGGAAGGGATGGAGTGTAATGAGGAATTTGTGGGTGAAAGTTTCGGCCGCATCAATAAAACCGAAGCGGCACTATCCATTTCCCAACTGACTCATTACATTCATAAAATAGGAAAAGAACGTTTTTTGGAAGAGCGGATTGACGTGGGGCTGATTTCTCCTTATAAAGCGCAGGTACAATATCTCCGCCAGCTGATAAGACAAAACGCTTTTTTCAAGCCTTACCGGCACCTTATCACCGTCAATACGGTAGATGGTTTCCAAGGACAGGAACGGGATGTGGTCTTAATCAGTCTGGTACGCGCCAATGAAGACGGACAAATAGGTTTTCTGAATGACTTGCGAAGAATGAATGTCGCCATCACACGCGCACGCATGAAACTTATTATATTGGGAGATGCTTCCACGCTGACAAGACATCCGTTTTATAAGAAATTATACGAGTATATCCAGTCGTTGCAGGAATAAGAAAAAATCAAAACAAACAAGTATCCATCAAGCCAATTTGCTCATAAATTTCTCTTTATCCACAATATAGCGTACATGCGTACCTTCCCCGATCAGGCCCTTGCTATCTTGCGCCCGCACTTCAAAAGTAAGTTTCCTGCCTTCCACCTCTTTTAATACGGCAGTGGCCGAAACCGTGTCTCCCACAGCCGAAGGCTTGATATGGGTGGTGTTCATCATAGCTCCTACCGTAGTGGAACCTTCGGGCAACCCGCCCGCCACCGCATTCATGGCTGCATTTTCCATCAACGCTACCATAGCGGGAGTAGCAAACACGTTCAAATCTCCGCTACCCATTGCGGCAGCTGCATTTTCTTTCGATACGACTACAGTCGAAGTATAAGTCAATCCTGTTTCCATCATTCTATCTTTTTATTCTGAATACAAATGTAGCTGAATATCCCATATTATACAAATCTATTTTTTCGCATTCTTATGTGAAATGACTTCGAAGCACTCGATAGCTATTTTTAATTTCTTATAAAGAAGAACTAATAAAGATAAAACAAAATCTCTTCCAAGTGTTTTTATTACCTTTGCAATCCTATTTGAACAGAAACAAAATAAATATGATAGTTTGTATTGCCGAAAAACCTTCCGTAGCCCGTGACATAGCGGATGTACTGGGAGCAAAAACAAAAAAAGACGGATATATAGAAGGGAACGGATATCAGGTTACCTGGACATTCGGACATCTCTGTACCTTGAAGGAACCTCACGAATACACTCCTTCATGGAAAGCATGGAGCCTGTCCAGCCTTCCCATGATCCCTCCCCGTTTCGGCATAAAGCTGATCAGCAACCCGGGCATTGAAAAACAATTCCACATCATAGAAGGACTGATGCAAAATGCCGATGAAATTATAAACTGCGGTGATGCCGGCCAGGAAGGAGAGCTTATTCAACGGTGGGTCATGCAGAAAGCAGGAGCACACTGTCCGGTAAAACGCCTGTGGATTTCCTCCTTGACTGAAGAAGCCATACGCGAAGGGTTCAACAAGCTAAAAGACCAGAAAGAGTTCCAACCTTTATACGAGGCCGGCTTAAGCCGTGCCATCGGCGATTGGGTATTGGGCATGAACGCTACCCGGCTCTATACCTTAAAATACGGACAAAACAGACAGATACTATCTATCGGACGGGTGCAGACCCCTACTTTGGCACTGATAGTGAAGCGCCAGCAAGAGATAGAGAACTTCACCCCGCAACAATATTGGGTACTGGCTACCTTATATCGGGAAACTACCTTCTCCGCCATCATCCGCAAAAGCGACGAGGAACTGGCTCAGGAAGAAAGTGACGCCAAAGAGAACCCCAAGAAAGCCAAAAAGGCCGAAGAAAACAGGGGAATTCCTCCCATTCTCGACCTTGCTACCGGACAGGCACTCATGGAGCGCATCAAGAATGTTCCTTTTACCGTGACCGAAGTGGCAAAAAAACAAGGAACAGAAGCTCCTCCCCGTCTTTTTGACCTGACTTCCCTGCAGGTGGAATGCAACAAAAAATTCGCTTATTCAGCCGATGAGACTTTGAAGCTTATCCAGTCACTGTATGAAAAGAAGGTGGCTACCTACCCCCGTGTAGATACCACTTTCCTAAGCGATGACATCTATCCCAAATGCCCTAATATATTAGCAGGGCTAACTCCATACATCGCATTTACCGCTCCGTTGGCAGGACAAAAGCTTATCAAGTCCAAAAAAGTATTTGACAATTCGAAAGTTACGGATCACCATGCCATCATCCCTACGGGACAGCCCCCCGTAAATCTGACAGATATGGAGAAACGAGTGTTCGATCTGGTAGCACGGCGCTTTATTGCCGTATTCTATCCCGACTGTAAGTTTGCCACTACTACCGTAATAGGCGAAGCGGACAAGATAGAATTCAAAGCCACAGGAAAACAGATTCTGGATCCCGGATGGCGCGTTATCTTTGCCAAACCACAAACCAATCTGCCAGAAGGCATGACCGATCCTGATGCAGAAACCCGTGAAAGTGACGAAGAACACTCCTTGCCCGCTTTTGTGAAAGGAGAAAGCGGACCGCATCTGCCCAAACTGGACGAGAAGTGGACACAACCCCCGCGGCCATATACAGAAGCAACCCTGCTGCGCGCCATGGAAACTGCCGGCAAGCTGGTAGATAATGACGAGTTACGCGATGCGTTGAAAGAAAACGGAATAGGACGTCCGTCTACACGCGCAGCCATCATTGAAACCCTGTTCAAGCGCCATTATATCCGTAAAGAACGAAAGAATCTGATCGCAACCCCTACCGGAATAGAGCTGGTGGGGCTAATCCGCGAGGAGCTGTTGAAATCTGCCGAACTAACAGGTATATGGGAAAAGAAACTACGTGAGATAGAGAAGAAAAGTTATAATGCGACTACTTTTCTAAATGAATTGAAGCAGATGGTAAGTGAAATAGTACACAGCGTTTTAAGTGATAATACAAACCGCCGCGTCACCATAATAGAGGAAACAGCAACGAAAGCTGCAACAACCCCTACACCCAAACAGCCGAAAAAGAAGACCGGTACCCCACGGAAAAAGACTTCTTCAGCCACGCCCGCGCCCACTATCCCGTCCGATGACGAACTGACGGGAAAACCTTGTCCGCTATGTGGCAAAGGAACAATTATAAAAGGCAAGGCCGCGTATGGCTGCTCGGAATGGAAGAACGGGTGTACCTACAGGAAACCGTTCTGATCATCACACGTTCCCTTGTACAAAGCCTACAAGAATAGTACAGTATTCAAACAAGCCTGTACATTCCCGGACTAAATTATGGCTCCTTTTACCATACAAAAGAAAGTTCTTCGGGCAAATAACCGCTTCGGATACGCCACTCCTGCGGATAGAGGTTATTGGCCCGATTGCCAATGTTCTTGGCAAATCCCAGGGGAATATCTTTATAAGTTAAAAGTATATAGCCACGCGGAACAGAAGCATCCAGTGTGATCGCCTCTTTACGCAAATAAGCAATGGCTTGCTCATAGGTCAGTTCAAAGCAAGGGAAACCATCACGATTCAACAGCGTGCTCATTGCCAATGAATGATCCGGTATCACGTCTTTTCCTTTCAACTCACCTATAGTAACGCCCGCATGGATCACTTTCAATTCCTGCCGGAACAAGTCATATTCCGGAAGATGGGCATTGGGGAATGCTATCACCTTCGTACCTCTCACCTCAAACCGGAAATCCTCCGCCTGCTTTAACCAACTTTTCACTTCTTTGGGAAAAGGAGTAACCTGAGACGAATTTCCTTTTTCTCCTTTCCTCTTCCTTTTCGTCATTTTTTCCTTGTCCTCCCGGCAGCGGATGCAAGGAGCAACATGAGACGTGGCGGCATTCTTTCTCAGTACGGCCAGGAAAAATCCCTCCCCTTTTACTCTATGAGGCAGGAAACGATAAACAGGAAAATCCTGTCCCGCCAAATTCCCGATGATCCCCCATTCCGATGACACCGGCACCTTCAGTATCTCCGCACCCAGTTCGCCGGCAATCCAAGCCACATTTTCCTCATCTTCCTCCTTATTATAAGTACACGTGCTATAAATCAGCAGGCCACCGGGTTTCAAAGCCGGCCATATATCCACTAAAATCCTACGCTGACGTTGCCAACAAATCTGTACATTGTCCGCGCTCCATTCTTCTACGGCCACAGGATCTTTACGAAACATCCCCTCACCGGAACAAGGCACGTCCGCCAGAACAACATCAAATACCTCTGTCAAGGAAGTGAAATCCGCCGGATCATTATTCGTCACCACAACTTCCGCATCCCCCCACTTTATCAGATTTTCAGCCAACACCTGGGAACGGTTACGCATCACCTCATTAGCCAGCAACAAACTACCGGCGGGAAGAAGTGAACGCACATGAGTAGACTTACCACCGGGAGCGGCACAGAGATCGAGCATCACCACAGGCCCAGTAATATATGTGCGCAAGACCTGTTCCACAAACATGGAAGATGCTTCCTGCACATAATAGCAACCAGCATGAAACAACGGATCGAATGTAAAAGTCGGCCGTTGTGATAAATAGACTCCTGCATCCGCCCAAGGCACCGGTTCCCCCGTAACCTCCTCATTCCGCTTGGTACGATTGACACGGATGCTGACAGGAGGCTCGGTCTGTAAAGCAGCTTCCAACGCACGATAGGTTTCTTCCCCCATCCATTCCAGGGTTCTTGCTTCAAATTCTGATGGTAATTTCATGTTTTTTCCTTTTTATAGGACAAAAATACGATGATATTTCGGGATTATATGAATTTTTTCTGTCTATTTGCAACCTATTTCCTAGTTCGTTCCGTCTAACTAGCAGAAAACAAGAATAAAGATATAAAAACATGAAACAATTACTTTTTATTTTAGCCTTGCTCATGGGGACTTGCTTTGCCATCCATGCCCAGACAATCAAACTAGTGCCTTCCGCCCTTGACAGCACCCGGATGGATACAGTCGTTGTAAGCGACCTGCAAAATGTGAATGAGGATCAGAATGCTACCATGCATAACATTAGTTCGAATTTCGATGATTGGAGTAGCGGCCCTCCTACTTCAGTAGCAATTATCGCACTCATCATCTGTTGCGGACTACCTTTCTTTATTGTAGCTATTGTACTTTGGTTCAGATACAAGAACAAACAAGCCAAATACAAACTGGCTGCAGAGGCCTTGGCAGCAGGACGGACCATTCCGGCCGAACTGTTCAACGATCCCGAAGAACAGGGAAATGCTGTAATGGCAAAGGGAATCAAGAATATATTCTTAGGTATTGGCCTGGGAGTCTTCCTCTGGATATTGACCAATGAAGAAGGATTGGCAGCTATCGGATTCCTTATTTTCTGTATGGGGCTGGGACAAGTATTGATAGCTTACACTACCACCCCACATAAAAGTAAAAAGACAGATACTCCCCACAACGAAGAATAAAGATGAGCCAAATCAACGACATAGCGTTGGTAGCACAAGTGGTGGTTTTCAAAAACACCCGGGCGTTTGATACTTTGGTCAAAAAGTACCAATCGTCCGTCAGGCGTTTTTTCCTACACCAGACATTGGGAAATGCAGAACTCAGCGATGACCTGGCACAAGAAACTTTTATAAAAGCATATACCAACTTGGCTTCATTTAAAAACCTGTCCAGCTTTTCCACATGGCTTTACCGGATTGCTTATAATATATTTTATGACTATATTCGCAGCAAAAAAGAAACGTCCGGACTGGAAACTTGGGAAATAGATGCTGCTTACCAAACAGAACAAAGGCAAGTAGGTGAGCACATGGACATATATCGGGGATTGAGCCAATTAAAAGAGGCGGAGCGTACCTGCATCACCTTATTTTTTATGGAAGATCTTCCGATAGAAAAAATAGCAGTGATCACAGGAATGCCTGCGGGAACAATCAAATCCCATTTATCACGCGGAAAAACGAAATTGACAACTTTCTTAAAACAGAACGGTTATGATGGAAAATGATGATAAATTAATTAAGAATTTCATGCTTGCCAACAAACATGAAATTGAGGACAATGGATTTTCACGCCGGGTTATCCGCCGCCTCCCCCAACAGGCCAAGCGGTTATCGGATATGCTCAGTGTAGCCTGCGCCATTGTCTGTTGTACATTCTTCTATATTTTCAATGGTTTTGAAGTTCTGTACCAGGCTATCAGTGAGATCATCACTTCCCAAGCCTATTATCTGATCAATGATACGAATTTCCAGTCATGGGTCATTGCCACCGTGGTTCTTGCCGTCATCGGCGTACAACGTGTATGCAGTTTCAAATGGTAAAACCGAAATAGACCTGTTTTTTATGCTCGGAAAAGAAAGATTTTGCGTACTTTTGCAATCTACAAAATGAATTTCCGAACATGAAACAATATTTAGATCTATTAAATCGTATCTTGACCGAAGGCGTTCACAAAGAAGACCGTACCGGAACAGGAACCATCAGTATATTCGGCCATCAAATGCGCTTCAATTTGGAAGAAGGTTTCCCTTTGGTCACAACCAAAAAACTACATTTAAAATCCATCATCCATGAACTTTTATGGTTCCTGCAAGGTGACACCAATATAAAATACCTGCAAGACAACGGAGTACGCATCTGGAATGAATGGGCCGATGCAAACGGCGACCTGGGACACATCTACGGTTACCAATGGCGTTCCTGGCCGGATTATAACGGGGGCTTTATTGACCAGATTTCCGAAGCAATAGAAACCATCAAGCATAATCCGGATTCACGGCGCATCATTGTCAGCGCATGGAATGTAGCCGATTTAACAAAGATGAATCTTCCTCCTTGCCATGCTTTTTTTCAATTCTACGTTGCCAACGGACGCTTAAGCCTGCAACTTTACCAACGTAGCGCAGATACATTCCTGGGAGTACCTTTCAATATCGCCTCCTACGCATTATTGCTGCAAATGGCGGCACAAGTAACCGGATTGCAAGCCGGTGATTTTGTTCATACACTAGGTGACACACATATCTATACCAATCACCTGGAACAAGTAAAACTTCAATTGAGCCGTGAGCCTCGTCCCTTGCCTCAAATGAAAATCAATCCGGACATAAAGGATATATTCAGTTTCAAATATGAAGATTTTGAATTGGTGAATTATGACCCATGGCCACACATTGCAGGTAAAGTATCTGTTTAGTCACTAACCGCTAATCGCTCATCACTATGAACATTTCAATTATAGCAGCAATAGCACGCAACCGCGGCATTGGATTTGAAAATAAATTATTGTATTGGCTTCCCAATGACTTGAAACGCTTTAAGGCCTTGACCACCGGAAATACGATTATCATGGGGCGCAAAACCTTTGAGTCACTTCCTAAAGGAGCACTTCCCAATCGCCGGAATATCGTATTAAGCCGCCGGGAAGGAACTGCCTTTGCCGAAGCAGAATGTTTCCCCTCATTGGAAACCGCTCTATCTCACTGCAAAGAAGAGGAGGAAATATTTATCATAGGCGGTGCAAGCTTGTATAAAGAGGCAATGCACATAGCCACACAATTGTATATCACATTTATTGATGACGCATCCAAGGAAGCTGATGCTTATTTTCCCGAAATTAAGGAAGAGGAATGGAAAGAAACAGGTAGAGAAGATCACCCGACAGATGAAAAACATCTCTACCCGTATCGTTTTATTAATTATAGCCGGATAAAGTAACTGTTAGTCTTCATCAGCTAAATCGAGGATAGGCATTTGTCTCTTGATAGCCTCATTAAAAGAGATAATAGTTTCTGAACGAGCCAGCCCCAATGGCTGCAACTTATCATGAATTATGCTAAGCAAATGATGATTGTTCTTAGCATAAATCTTGATAAACATATCATATTGTCCCGTAGTGAAATGACATTCCACGACTTCAGGGATACCTTTTAAAGCCTTTGTCACTGAATCAAATTGTTCCGGATCTTTCAGATAAAGACCAATATATGCACACGTTTCATATCCGATTTTTTCCGGATCAATGACGTATTCAGACCCTTTAAGAATACCCAGATTGGTTAGTTTCTGAATACGCTGATGAATGGCAGCACCGGATACATTGCAAGCACGGGCTACTTCCAAAAACGGAATACGAGCATTGCTGGCTATCAACCTCAAAATCTGCTCATCCAAACTGTCTAATTGATGATGTCCCATTCTTTTTAGTTTAATTTGTCTGCAAAGATATGACTTTTCTCGACAATATTTATGCGATTCATAACTTTTATTGCATAAATACCTATAATTTGGTAGAAATTTTCTTTAACACCTAATATATGAACAAAAAAAACAATATTGTTAAACTTAGATAAAATAGAAAACAATATGAACATCTTTAACTAGTAATACATAACTTTGTATGGAAGTTACAACACTTCTACAAACATTTAATAAACAAACATATTTATTTTTTTACTTATGGGATTGTTCGATAAAATCTTCCAAACAGCACCGGAAGAAACAAAATTGACACAACAAGAAGCTTTTGCCGGAATTGCTTTGGCAATGGCAGGAGCAGACGGCAGCATCGCCGAATCTGAATGGGAAGGAATCGTAAACTACATTCGTAGATTAAGAATCTATGATAATTTCTCCGGACCGGCTTTCGACAAGTTATTCGATAAATTATTCAAAATTCTGAAAAAAGACGGACCGGGAGCTTTGGCTAATGCTTCTGCAGCAGAACTTTCTGATGATTTGAAATTAACAGCTTTTGCATGTGCGGTAGATATCGCATTGGCAGATGGAGTCTTGGAAGAAGAAGAAAAAGATATCATAAACCAATTAGCCGTGGCACTAGGAGTTCCTGAAAAAACAGCTATTTCTATCATAGAGGTAATGATCATCAAGAATAAAGCTTAAGCTTTATTTTATAAAAATAATTAGAAAGTTGCGGGCTATCAAAGTCTGCAACTTTTTTATTCTCAGTTTCAAGAAAGAAAGCCCCATTACATTGAAACCTTTATTTCTTCCAAATTAAAATCTTATCTTTGCAGAAAAAACAATGAAAAAGACACTTATTCTTATCATCTGCAGCATGCTATATATGGCTGCAAACGCGCAAACCTTCAATGACTATTTTGAAGACAAGACACTCCGTATAGACTATATTTTTACCGGAGATGCCAATAAACAAGAAGTCTATCTAGACGAACTTTCAAGTCTGCCACAATGGGCAGGACGCAAGCACCACCTAGCCGAACTCCCATTGGCTGGCAATGGTGAAATTTGCATGCAAGACAAAGCGACAGGAAAAATCATTTATCGGACTTCATTCTCCAGCCTTTTTCAGGAATGGGTAAGCGAAGAAGAAGCAAAGCGGGTAAAAAAAGGATTCGAGAACTCCTTTTTGGTGCCTTATCCTAAAAAAGAAGCCATAGTGACCGTATCTTTGAAAGATGTATACCATCAAGTCAAGGCCTCGCTCACACATGAAATAAAACCTAATGATATTTTGATTCACCAACGGGGAATAAACCGCATCACTCCTCACCGGTATCTGCTACAAAGCGGCAATACGGCCGATTGCATAGATGTAGTCATCATGGCGGAAGGATATACAAAAAAAGAGATGGATCTCTTCTACAAAGATGCCCAGACTGCGTGTGATGCATTATTCAACCACGAACCTTTCAAAAAATTAAAAAACAAGTTCAATATTATCGCTGTGGAAAGTCTTTCGGAAGATAGTGGAGTCAGCATTCCGGGAAAAAGCGAATGGAAATCCACAGCAGTGAGTTCACATTTCAACACATTCTATTCCGACCGATATCTCACCACCAGCCGGGTAAAAAGCATTCATAATTGGCTGGCTGGAATCCCCTACGAGCATATCATTATCCTAGCAAATACGGATACGTATGGAGGAGGGGGAATCTATAATTCATACACATTGACTACTGCCCACCATCCGGACTTCCAACCGGTTGTAGTCCATGAGTTTGGCCATAGTTTCGGAGGACTGGCAGATGAGTATGCCTATACGGAAGCACCAAGTCCACAATATCCCTACGAAATAGAACCTTGGGAACAAAACATTACCACGCTAGTGGATTTCAGAAGCAAATGGCAGGATATGATTCCGAAAGATACTCCCATTCCTACTCCGACAGTTACCCAAAAAAGCGATTTGCATACCCAAGTTGGCGTATATGAAGGAGCCGGCTATACCCAAAAAGGTATTTATCGGCCTACCACCGAATGCAGAATGAGAACAAACGAAGTTCCCGCATTCTGTCCGGTATGTCAACGTGCATTAGAAAGACTTGTCAACTTTTACACTACAAAATAAGTTTTATAAAACCATCCCAAAAACTCATGAAATGATTGAGATCAAACAAGTAAAAACACAAGATGAGGCAAATTATGCCTTTGTGGAAGAATTAATGCATGCAGCATTCCCTCACGAAGAACGCCGTGACACAATACAACAAAGAGAATATTCAGACAATCATGCGCTATTCCGTAATAACATTATAATGGAAAACGGTAACCGCATTGGCATGATCAGTTATTGGGTCATGGAAAATTTCTACTATATCGAACATTTTGCCATTGCCCCTGCTCTCCGGAACGGTGGTTACGGAAAACGTGTATTGGAAACAATAAAAGAACTGTTAAAAGGCCCGATTGTGTTGGAAGTAGAAGAACCTAATGACGAAATGAGCACACGCCGTATCCAGTTCTATAAACGGTTAGAGTTCATCTTGCACAACACTTCCTATGTACAACCACCCTATCGCAAAGGAGATAACGGATTACCCATGCTTTTAATGAGCTATGGAAACATAGACATGGAAAGCTGTTTTGAAAAGGTTAGGGATATACTCTACAAAGAGGTTTATGGGCAAACCCTCGAAAGTTGAAAATAACGAATAACTGTGAAGACCACAATAAAAAAACATTTCCCCCAAAAGCCATACAACAAAAAAAAGGAAGTTGCCGCAAAAAGACAACTTCCTTTTTTATTCTATATTAACTGATTACTGACGTTGAGTAGCCGAATAATTAATCTTCAATGCGTATGACTGACGAAGAGCCTGTTTCACATCCTGTACAATACCCATTTTAGTGTCTTTGTCCACTTTCAATGATACAGTCATAAACGGCTGATCTTCTTCTTTCATATTTTCACGTTCTTGATAGATGTAATCCTGAACTTCGGCAACTTCAGCAAATTTATCATTCAACTGAATACGACTTTCAGCACCCATTTTCTTTTGGAATTCCGCCAACGGCTTACCTATATAGATGAAGGAAACCAATGATTTCTTTTCCAATTTTTCCAACTCTGTTCCTTGAGGAACCTGAAATTGAACCTTCAATGTAACCTCACGCATTGTTGTTACAATCATAAAGAAGAACAACATGGTAAAGATAAGGTCAGGCAATGAAGAGGTATTCAATTCAGGCATTCCACGTTTACCTGTTTTATTAAATTTTCCCATTACTTACCTCCATACTTTTTAGGTTCAGCTTCAGAAATCTTCTGTGGATAAAATTCACGGATAGCTTTCTGTTCATCTTCATTACATTCGTTATAGAGCTTGCCAAATTTAGATTTGCCAAGTTCATTACGAAGTTCATTATACGCAGCCACCAATTCATTCTGTACGTCAATGTACGCTTGGTAACTTGTACCAACGTCATTTTGAACAGAAATTACATGGTTTTCTGTAACCATACAGTCACCCAACAGAGGAATATTTTTTCTGTGCTTTTCAGGCAGATTTTCATCATCGTATGGGTTGGCTATAAATTCTTTCGCCTTTTCTTTTAATTGCTTCACATCAATATAATCCGTACCGCACATCAACTGGTTGTCTTTGTTCAAACGGACCTGAAGGATGTTTCGTTCCTTTACAATAATATCATCTTGTTTCTGATCCTTGTTTTCGGGAGGAGGCGGAAGCCGTCTCGCCAAACCACGGTCAGTATCCATTGATGTTGTAATCAGGAAGAAAATAAGCAACATAAAGGCAATATCGGCAGTTGAACTGGAATTAATACCAGGAACGCCTCTTTTCTTTCTTGCCATTTTACTTACTTCGTTTTTTAATTGTTAAAACTCAATGTCAGATAACTATTATTTTTTGAACACACCGCTCAGATTGACCAATGTTGCTACAGTAGCTACTCCAAACAAGAAATAAGTAGAGTAGATCAACATATCTGAAATCTTCAACCATTGCGTATCAGTATAAGTTGTACCGTCAGCCAAAGGCAGAGAAGCATCTGATGCCATTCCATAAGTAACCACCAATACAGCTACGAACAAAATCAGACCAATCAATGATTTTACCGCACTTTTCGGATTATCTTTCAAAGCAGCTCCAAATTGGGCAATAGCACCAATAAGAGTGACAGCAATACATACACCCAACATTGCATACATCAAATAGATCAATGTTTCTGTATGTTCAGGCGCATTGTATTCGCCCATAGGGTTAGTGTATCCCACAAAGTAGAACATGCCGAGCACCAACAAAATCAATGCAAAGCAGATGTACATTACGTAGTAAGATACCTTATATGATAACTTAGCCATATTCTAATTATTTTTTGTATTTCAAGTTATACTTCATGATCATGTCAAGCAAAGTAATAGAAGAGTCTTCCATTGCGCTTGTCAAAGCCTCAATCTTAGAAAGGATGTAGTTATAGAACACCTGAAGGATCAAAGCTACAACCAAACCGAAGATAGTAGTAATCAAAGCCACTTTCATACCACCAGCCACAACAGTCGGAGAGATATCACCAGCCTGCTGGATCTTATCGAACGCCATAACCATACCGATTACAGTACCCAAGAATCCCAAAGACGGAGCCATAGCAATGAACAATGTGATCCAAGAGCATCCTTTTTCAAGGTAACCAGCCTGAACACCACCGTAAGAAACAACAGAACGTTCTACCACGTCAACACCTTCGTCTATTCTCATCAGACCTTGATAGCAGATAGAAGCAACAGGGCCACGAGTGTTACGACATACTGTCTTAGCAGCTTCAACATCACCTTTTTCCAAAGCAGCTTCGATGTTAGCCATCAACTTCTTTGTATTTACTTCAGCCAAACTCAAATAAATGATACGTTCAATACAGAAAGCCAAACCTAAAACTAATGCGATGGCTACCAATGACATAAAGTCTGCAGAACCTTCGATAAATTTAGTTTTCAACTCTTTGTGAAGACCACCACCTTCTTCAACTACGGTTGTAGTCTGTTCTGTTTGAGCCGGAGCTTCGTCTTGAGCCATAACAGGCTGCACTGATCCTAAAGTAAGGACTCCCATCACTGCAAGAATTGCAAATAACTTTTTCATTGTGTGTCTAATTTTTTTAAGATTAATTAATTAATTGTTATTTATTTGTTTTAATTGTCTTCCATTTATTGTGCTTTCTATAGCAATGCGGAGAGAGCGGGATTCGAACCCGCGAAACACTTTTGGCGTTTACACGCTTTCCAGGCGTGCCTCTTCAACCACTCGAGCATCTCTCCATTTTCAAATCGGGTGCAAATTACAAAGAAAATTGGGAATTGCAAGCGATTTCAGCTACAAATGTATTCTTTTTTTTCATCTTATGTAGAATTAATCGTGTCATTATTGGAATTACTCATTAAAATTAATAAACTTTAAAAACTCATTCTGCCATTTTGAACACTTTTAAAGCATTACGGGTGGTTATTTGGTCGATATCCTCAAGATCCATTTTATAAATTTCAGCAAGTTTCACTGCTACATTTTTTATATAAGAAGATTCATTTCGCTTCCCTCGGTAAGGAACTGGCGCTAAATAGGGAGAGTCAGTTTCAAGAACGAGCCGTTCCAAAGGAATATGTGCCAGCACCTCCGGAAGAGTACTTTTCTTAAAAGTTACGACTCCGTTTATTCCAAAGAAAAAGCGGGAATATTCCAACACTTGCCCGGCTTCCTCCAAAGTTCCCGTAAAACTATGAAAAATTCCACTCAATCCGGTATTTTTATAAGGCTCAATCACTTCAAACAATTCAGGGAATGCTTCGCGACAATGCAACACCAAAGGCAAATGATATTCTAACGCCCACTGAATTTGTATATCCAATGCCTTCTGTTGTTCTTTCAAGTAGGTTTTATCCCAATACAAATCCATCCCCACCTCTCCTATAGCTATAAAAGGATGTTCATCGGAAAGCATTTTTTTCATTCCATGAATACGGGATAACGAATCTGCATCTACAGAAGTCGGATGAAATCCGATCATAGGGAAACAATATCCCTGATATGCCGTACAAACGCCCAGCATCGCCCCTATGGTAGTGTCATCAATATTCGGCATGAAGATTTTAGAAACTCCGGCAGCTTTGGCACGCCCTATCACCGCCGGCAACTCTTCCGCAAACTCTTCCGCAAACAGATGAGAATGTGTATCAATCATATCACACTTTTCTATTCATCAAATGGCAAACAAAAGATTTCAATTCTTCTTTTTTTCCGGAAGGCATAGCTATGCTTTCCAATAAAGAAAGGCCTTCAGCATAATAAGCGTTGATCTTCTCTTCACAAATTCTGCCGATTCCTATCTTATCATAAAGTCCTGTCACAGCCTTTATCTTTTCTTCCGGACAAAAATCAGTACATGATACCCATTTTTCCAGTTCTTCCCGTTGTTTCTTGTCAGCCAAAGCTAAAGCATTGATTAACATAAACGTTTTTTTGTTGCATAAGATATCCCCTCCAATATTTTTCCCGAACACTTTCGGGTCCCCATATACATCCAGAAAATCATCCTGCAATTGGAATGCCAATCCCATTTTAATACCGAAATCGTATAATTTTTGTGCATCATCTTCCGAAGCGCCTCCCAGCACTGCACCAATTTTTAATGCGGCAGACAAAAGCACAGAGGTCTTCAGACGAATCATCTCGATATATTCGGATACGGTAACATCATTACGAGTCTCAAATTCCATATCCCACTGCTGTCCTTCACAAATTTCCAAAGCAGTCTGACTGAAAATATCCATCACTTGCTTTAAATAACGATCCGGACAATTGTTCATCAGCCGGTAAGCCAACACCAGCATGGCATCTCCCGAAAGAATAGCCGTATTCTCATCCCAAACCTTATGCACAGTAGGCTTGTTTCGGCGCATATCCGCACGATCCATCAAATCATCATGCAACAATGTATAATTATGATAAGTTTCTATACCTGCCGCCTGTGACAAAATATCATCCACATTGTCTTTATAAAGTTGATAAGACAGCAACATTAAGACAGGACGTATACGTTTACCACCTAATGAAAGAACATATTCTATAGGAGCATATAACCCTTTCGGTTCACGCATATAAGGCATTGTAGCAAGGTAGGTATTTACCTTATCTAATAATTGTTCTGCAGAAAAAGCCATAAGATTGTTTTTAATTAAGGGATTTAGAAAAAGAGGCTGCCCCAAAGCAGCCTCTCAATTAAGATATTGAAGTATTTTTATTACTGTAATTTGAAAGTTACAGGCACTGTATATTTCACACGTACAGCCTTACCACGTTGCTTTCCAGGCTTCCATTTCGGCATGGTCTTGATTACGCGGAGAGCTTCCTTATCCAAGTAAGGGTCTACACTACGTACAACCACCGGATCAACAATAGAACCATCCTGATTGACAACGAACTGAACAATAACCTTACCTTGCACACCATTTTCCTGAGAAATAGTAGGATACTTAATGTTCTTACCTAAGAACTTCAAACATTCCCCCATACCTCCTGGGAATTCAGGCATTTCCTCTACTACTTGAAAGATCTGTTGTTCTTCGGGTTCTTCTTCTTCCACTTCCACAGGTACGTATTTTACTTCGACAGCCTGACCGGTTTCTTCAGAAGCCTGAATGGAAGTTTCTTCCACCTTGGCATCGTTCTCCACAATATTGAGTACTTCCTCCACTTTAGGAGCTTCGGGAGGAGGAGGAGTTTGTTTCTGTTCCTGTTCTGTGATAGGAATAATTTCTTCTTCAAATACAACATCGACTATGCCTGTATCCGTAGTCACCTGTTTGTCGCGATCAGTCCATTCGAAAGCTACAAACATTAATCCAAGGATAAACACATAACCGATAAGCAGCCAGGTACTCTTTTTACCTTCGAGATCTGCTTTGGGCGATTTTTTAACTTCCATAAATTGTGTTTTAAAAATTAAGTGTTTCTCAATGAGGGCAAATGTAACACAAATCTTTTAAATAAAAAGTATTTTCACATGAAAAATATGCTAATTCATTTTATTTTCACTCTATTTCATCCACATACACCTAACTTTTGCCTATCTTTGAACCGTTTTTAGTAGTCACTTATACATTGATTATATATGAAGAAAATAACTATTGCCATTGACGGTTATTCATCGTGCGGCAAAAGCACCATGGCCAAAGACCTGGCACGTGAGATAGGATACATTTATATTGATAGCGGCGCCATGTATCGCGCTGTTACATTATATAGTTTGCAAAAAGGGTTCTTTACGGAAAAAGGCATCGAAACCGAAGCTTTAAAAGCAGCGATGCCCGATATACATATTTCATTCCGGTTGAATCCGGAAACACAGCGTCCCATGACTTTCCTGAACGGCACAAATGTGGAAGAGGCCATCCGCAGCATGGAGGTTTCCTCTCATGTAAGTCCCATCGCCGCCTTAGGGTTTGTACGCAAAGCTTTGGTAAAGCAACAACAGGAAATGGGAAAGGCCAAAGGAATTGTCATGGACGGAAGGGACATCGGGACCGTTGTTTTCCCCGATGCCGAACTGAAAATATTTGTAACTGCCTCGGCCGCCATACGGGCACAGCGCCGTTATGATGAATTGAAAAGTAAAGGACAAGAGGCCTCTTATGAAAAGATCCTGGAGAATGTGGAGGAACGCGACCGTATAGACCAGACTCGTGAGGTAAGCCCGCTGCGGCAGGCGGATGACGCTATCTTGTTAGACAACAGCCACATGAGCATTGCCGAGCAGAAACAGTGGCTGACCGAAAAATTTCAAGCTGCAATAAATGGTTAACATAGAGATAGACGAAGGATCAGGTTTCTGCTTCGGAGTCACCACCGCTATCCGTAAAGCAGAAGAAGAGCTGGCAAAAGGAAACACCCTTTATTGCCTGGGAGACATTGTGCACAACGGGCAGGAATGCGAACGGCTGAAAAAGATGGGACTTATCACGATCAATCACGAAGAGTTTGCCCAATTGCACGACGCCAAAGTACTGTTGCGTGCACATGGAGAGCCTCCCGAAACATACGCCACAGCCCGTACCAACAACATCGAAATCATTGACGCCACCTGTCCGGTGGTATTGCGCCTTCAAAAGCGCATCAAACAGGAGTATGACAATGTTCCGGCAAGTCAAGGCACACAAATCGTGATTTATGGCAAGAACGGTCATGCCGAAGTACTGGGGCTGGTAGGACAGACCCATGGAAAAGCAATTGTCATAGAAACGCCTGCTGAAGCTGCCCATCTAGACTTCAGCAAAAATATCCGCCTGTATTCCCAGACCACCAAGTCTTTGGAAGAATTCTGGCAGATCATAGAATATATCAAGGAGCATATCTCACCCGATGCCACTTTTGAATATTACGACACCATCTGCCGGCAAGTGGCCAACCGGATGCCTAACATCCGCAAATTCGCTGCAGCGCATGATCTGATATTCTTTGTCTGCGGACGAAAAAGCTCGAACGGAAAGATCTTATACCAGGAATGCAAAAAGGTCAATCCGAACTCATACCTCATTGACCAGCCAGAGGAAATAGACCGAAGCTTGCTGGAGAACGTCCGTTCTATCGGAATTTGCGGAGCGACTTCCACCCCCAAATGGTTGATGGAAGAATGTAAAAAGGCTATCTTAAACGAAAAATAGACCAATAAAAAATAGAAAATTATCGTTGTCCGACTGATAATTTGTTAACTTTGCGACATAAAAATATTAAAATGGGTATTTATGGGAACGATTAAAAGCATTGGTATTTTAACCTCCGGAGGAGATGCTCCGGGAATGAACGCTGCCATCCGGGCAGTCACACGTTCTGCCATCTATAACGGCTTGAAAGTATATGGCATTTATAGAGGTTACAAAGGATTGGTAACAGATGAAATTCAGGAATTCAAAAGCCAAAATGTCAGTAACATCATACAAATGGGAGGTACCATTCTAAAGACCGCCCGTTGCAAAGAATTCACCACTCCCGAAGGACGGGCACAAGCTTACGAAAACATGAAGAAGCATGAAATCGACGCTTTAGTCATTATAGGCGGTGACGGTTCTTTGACTGGTGCACGTATTTTCGCACAAGAATTTGATGTTCCTTGTATCGGCCTGCCCGGAACGATTGACAACGACCTGTACGGAACCGACACCACCATCGGTTATGATACAGCTTTGAACACCATTTTGGATGCAGTAGATAAAATCCGTGATACGGCAACTTCTCACGAACGTTTGTTCTTTGTTGAAGTGATGGGACGTGATGCAGGCTTCTTGGCATTGAACGGTGCTATTGCCGCAGGTGCGGAAGCAGCCATTATTCCGGAGTTCAGTACAGAAGTTGACCAACTGGAAGAATTCATCGAACATGGTTTCCGGAAGTCCAAGAGCAGCAGTATCGTACTGGTAGCCGAAAGCGAACTGACCGGAGGCGCCATGCACTATGCCGAACGTGTGAA
>BLLV01000126.1 GCA_011959205.1 Bacteroidaceae bacterium | reverse complement strand
GTCTGAAAGTGAATCCTAATTCACATTTGATAGACAACGAAAAGGAAATAGACGTTTCTTTACTCCAAAACGTACAGTCGATTGGTGTATGTGGAGCTACTTCAACTCCTAAATGGCTGATGGAAAAGATATACAACCACATTCGGGCACTTATAAATAAAGAATAACAGCAAAGGTTACAGATAAAAATGAAAAGCAACAGATAAGAATAAAAAGAAAGCAAAGAACGGATATTTGAACATTTTTAATGTTTTCGTCATGCGAAAAAAAACTTCATAAACATTGCTTTCAACTTTTTATTGTACATTTGCCACATCAAACTAATTAATGAAAAGATTGTGTTATGGGAACAGTAAAGTGTATCGGCATTTTGACTTCCGGCGGTGATGCTCCGGGAATGAACGCAGCTATACGTGCAGTGACACGTGCGGCTATCTATAACGGACTACAAGTTAAAGGTATATATAGAGGATACAAAGGCTTGGTGACAGGTGAAATCAAAGAATTCAGGAGTCAGAATGTGAGTAATATCATCCAGTTGGGTGGTACTATCCTGAAAACAGCCCGTTGCAAAGAGTTCACGACTCCGGAAGGACGCCAATTGGCTTATGATAATATGAAAAAAGAAGGCCTTGATGCCTTGGTTGTCATTGGTGGAGACGGTTCGCTGACAGGTGCGCGCATCTTTGCACAGGAATTTGATATTCCGTGTATCGGACTGCCGGGAACCATTGATAATGACCTTTACGGTACAGACACTACCATCGGATATGACACTGCATTAAATACGATATTGGACGCTGTGGATAAAATACGTGACACGGCCACTTCACACGAGCGTTTGTTCTTTGTTGAAGTGATGGGACGTGACGCCGGTTTCCTTGCACTGAACGGAGCGATCGCTTCGGGAGCGGAAGCTGCTATTATTCCGGAATTCAGTACGGAAGTCGACCAGCTGGAAGAGTTTATCAAAAACGGATTCCGAAAATCAAAAAACAGTAGTATTGTATTGGTAGCCGAAAGCGAACTGACCGGAGGCGCCATGCATTATGCCGAACGTGTGAA
>BLLV01000125.1 GCA_011959205.1 Bacteroidaceae bacterium | reverse complement strand
GTACAATGGCAACCGCCAACGGATTGTCAATCGTGAATATGCTACAGGTCTCGATAAGTCCGATTACCGTCGCAAAGATTTGGCTTTGACTTCCAACCCTATTCCCCAGCTCTCTCCTGAGTTTGGAGCCAAATCTCGTCTGGAAGTGAATGTCAGCAATACTACCACTCCTGTGATAGCTTGTTTGGACCGCAAGAAACAACAGGGCCTTTTTTTGTTTACCGATCAGGGCATAGACTGGATGGGAAAAGTGAAAGACCATGCGCTTATTGTGGAAGAGGCAGCAGACAGGAGCATGGCTAGCCTGGTGATCAGTGCACCGGGTGTGCGAGAGTATAAGCCTGAATTTATAGGGTTTAGTCCCAGCCCGGATCGGGGAGTGTCAGTGCAGCCTGGCGACAAGATTGTGATACGTGTTGAAAAGGTGGACTTTGAAGCGGCTGATGTGCCAGCCCTGCTTTCCCGTTTTATGAGCGAACGGAAACTACATACAGATAGTCGGACACCGCGTAATCTGATGCCGATGAGCGAAGTGCTGGCACGCATGGTGCGCAACATAGAGGAACGTTATCACGAAGGAGACAAATGGCAGTATTACTGTCCTGAAAATGCCGATTGGATGTCTTACGGTTGGATTGGCGGACTGATGAACACTTATCCGATGCTGGCTTTGGGAGATGATTTCCATTTGCAGCGTGTTAAAAATACGTTCGATTTCGGTCTGTTGAACGGTTATGGTGAAAGCGGGTACTATTATGATGTGCTGGGAGCAGATGGGAAAGTGCTGTATAGGGATGGATCTAAATTGAATCCTGGAATCGGGTTGACCCGTAAGAATGCGGATGTGCTTTATTGGATGGTAAAGCAGTTTATGTTGTTACAGAAACAGGGCAAACAGGCGGCTATCCGGCTGGAATGGAACAAACGGGTGAAAGCACTGGCAGATGCTTTTGTCAGGACTTGGCAGACAGAAGGAACTTGGGGAAATTACCTAGACATAGAGAGTGGCAAGGTAGCCGCATATAACACTACAGGTGGAGCGATGGCGGTTGGAGGACTCGCCTTGGCATCGGTCTATTATGGTATGCCTATATATTTGGAAATTGCTCGTCAGGCAGCAGCGACCTATTATGATAACTTTGCTTTGGTGGGCTTTACTTCGGGTGGATGCGGTGACATTCTTCAAAATGCGGATTCGGAAACAGCTGCCGCATTTATGACTTCGCTGATGACGCTGTATGAAGTTACTGGAGATGACAGATTTTTGAAACAATCGGCCGACTTAGCCAATTTATGTGCTACTTGGACAGTCTCTTTTCCTTACCGCTTGCCGAAAAATACGGCATTAGCGCAACTGGGTGCTAACTTGACTGGTGCTGTCTGGGCAAG
>BLLV01000124.1 GCA_011959205.1 Bacteroidaceae bacterium | reverse complement strand
GCCTTCAGAAATTGCGGCATTTCCTTCTTCCGCCAGGCATCCACTCCGAACGCAACCGCCATAAAGAGCATGACAAATAAGAAATAATAACTCATCTGCACATGGTTCGACACGATTTGCAAAGCAACAAAAACGGCTGTCAGCAAACCACCCGACAGATATTTCCCCCTATAAGCCAGAACCATACCGGCTATAGTGGGCGGAATATAGGCCAAGGTTACAAATTTCCAGATGTGCCCGGCAGCTATAATGATGAAAAAATAAGAAGAAAACGCCCACAACACAGCCCCCAATGAAGCCAGCCAGACCGAGAAATCGAATGCACGCAACAATATATAAAAGCCCAGCAGCATGACAAACACATACCACACATAATCCGGGAGATACAAATGATACAACTTCTCCACTCCCTTCAGGGTATCCGTAGAATCATAACTGGGTGCCATCTGATAAGTAGGCATACCACCAAAAATCGAATTCGTCCAGCGCGTACGCTCTCCCGTACGTTCCAGGTATTCTTTCGCTTCTTCACCGGCACCAATGCCCGCCACAGAGTCGTGTTGCGAAAGGATACGCCCTTCTGTCACTGCCGGGAAAAAATAGACAAGCGAGAGAACAGCAAAGAGGATAATCACTACTATATCAGGTAGTATTTTTTTAAATATGTCCATAAGTATATCTGTTTATTCTGAGGGCAAAGATACGATATACTCCTATTTCCACCAAAACAAAAAGTTGCGGATACTCAATTATATGAAAAAAGAGAAGAAAAAGTACATCCTTCAGCCGTAAAGACCCTGCTAAAGAGCATCTACAACTGAAGGATGCAAAGAGAAAACAGAGATCACCTAATAAATCTGATATGGATCTCCAGTTATGTTCAACCTAACAGCACTTCCTTCGGCATGGCCGGGCTGTCCACCTCCGATAAACAGTTTCACCTCTCCGGAACACTCAATCAGATTTCCTTTGGTATCTGTCAAAGCCAAATCTTCGGGCGACAAAGTGAAAACGACTTGCTGCTCTTCTCCTGCCTTCAGACGAACACGCCTGAATCCCTTCAAAGAACAAAGGGGAATGTGAACACGGAGATTCTGAGGATGCACAACATAAAGCTGCACCACTTCGTCGCCGTCACATTTACCGGTATTCCGGACGGTCACTGCCACCTGAATCCGTTTGCCGGTCTGTACCTCGGAAACACAATCTACTTTGCCATAGACAAAGGAAGTATAACTTAACCCATATCCGAAAGGATAACGCACCTCTCCTTTAAAATAACGATACGTGCGATTTTCCATCGAATAGCTTTCAAACGGAGGCAAATCATCGTCACTTTTATAAGTAGTGAGAGGCATACGGCCCGCAGGATTATAATCACCGAACAACACATCTACAATAGCATCGCCCGCTGCCTGTCCGCCATACCATGCCTGAAGAATAGCATCCACATTCCGGCTCTCCCACTCAAACGTCATGACCGATCCCGACATATTGACCAACACTAACGGCCGTCCTGTCTTCTTCAATACCTTCAACAGTTCCGTCTGTATGGCCGGTAAATTCATGGTAGTGCGGTCACCACTGGCAAATCCAGCAAAACCACCAGCACCAGCATCACCAGCCTCACCTTCATAATCGGCACTGATTCCTCCTACAAAAACAATCACATCAGCTTTCCTCGCCTCCGCTGCTATCTGTGCAAAAGAAGGAGCGTCATCCAGCTTCTTAACCATCGCCGTGCCGGGATAATAATCAATCTTGATCCGATCACCGAAACGTTTCTTCAAACTTTGGTAAGGAGTGACTATCTCCGACGGAGTACCATAATAATTGGCCAATTGCGTATGCCCGTTATCAGCATTCGGACCGATAAGGGCGATGCGCTTCACCTTCGATACCTTTAGTGGAAGCAACTGCTTCTCATTTTTAAGTAATACCATGGACTCTTGCGCCATGCGGAGAGCATGCCTCTTGTGGGCATCGCACTCTATCACCTCCCGCCCAATGGCAGCATAAGGCACCCGATCCTGCGGATCGAACATACCCAACTTAAACAGGATTGTGAAAAGCCGTGTCAAGGAAACATTGATGTCACGCTCCGAATGAAGCCCTTTCTGTACGCCTTCAGCAAGCAGCTGATACAAATTGCCACATTCCAAGTCCGTGCCTGCCAGCATGGCATCGCTTGCTGCCACTGTGTTGTTGGCATGTGTCTTGTGATATTCCGCAAAGTCCGTTATCGCCCAACAGTCGGAAGTGACATAGCCATCAAACTTCCATTGGTTGCGCAAGATGTTGACCAATAGCGGATCATTACCGCAACAAGGCTGACCATCCAACCGATTATAAGCACACATCACCCCATGTACTTTTGCTTTTGTCACCAATTCGCGGAAAGCCGGTAGATAAGTATCCCACAAATCGAAGACAGAAGGACGGGCATCAAAAGAATGGCGGTTGTATTCTGGTCCGCTATGCACGGCATAGTGTTTGGCGCAAGCCACAGCTTTCAAGTAGTAAGGATCATCTCCTTCCAGTCCACGCACCATTGCCATTCCCATCCGGGCCGTAAGGAAAGGGTCTTCACCATAAGTTTCTTGACCGCGTCCCCAACGAGGATCGCGAAATATATTGATATTAGGAGTCCAGTAGGTCAATCCACGATACTGGGCAACGCCTTTCCCAGCTTTCAACGCTTCATTGAACAGGGCACGTCCTTCGCTGGAAGTCATGTCTGCCATTGTTTGGAGCGCATCAGTGTCGAAAGTAGCTGCCATACCAATAGCTTGTGGAAAAACTGTCACCTTCTCGGAAGTACGAGCTACACCATGCAACGCTTCATTCCACCAATTATAAGCAGGGATTCCCAGCCGGGGAATAGCAGGAGAATCGTGTTTCATAAGCTGCACTTTCTCTTCCAAGGTCAGACGTGAAATCAAGTCCTTCACCCGTTCTTCCAAGGGAAGACTCACATCTCGAAAAGGAAAATCCTCCAACATTGACTGTGCATAAGCCATGCTGCTAATGCAGCACAACAAAATCAACGAATAAATATTTTTCATGTTGTATATTCTATGTTTAATTTTTCAACGATACTATTTTTTTGCTGCGCGACAGGCCGTTCTCATTATAAGCATCAACGGTAAAATAATAAACGACACCACTGTTCAAACTGCCAATTTCCAACGAAGTATCCTGAAGCACCTGATAACTACTATACAGCTTATCGGGTGCCACTCCATAACGCACAATGTACCCATCGGCTCCTTCGGATTTATCCCACCGAAGCACTACCTTACATGCATCGGCCATATCCCTCCGAACGGTGACTTGTCCGACCACACACGGTGCATCTCCCCGTCCTGTGCCAAAAATACGCAGTTCGCGAAGAGAAACATGCTCAGAAATTGAAAAGCCTTTGTTAGCCCACTTTACGTAGCGAGCATCAAAAGGTTTTTCAAACTCAATGTAATCGTGCGGTCGGTCCGTGCGTTTATCCACATTATCCACAATGGTATACCATTTCTTCCCGTCATTGGAAGCATACAGCACATAGCTTTGATACAGAGACGAATTGAGTCCTTTCTGGGTAGCCCCATATTCATCATAATTGATTTGAATGGCATGTACGGAAAGCGATTCTTTCAAATCGACCTGCAGCCATTCATCTCCATTTCCTTCGGCAACCCAAGCAGTACGCGCTTCTTCGTCTACGGCATGAACAGCCGGATAGTCGGGCAAAGCAGACGATACTGTGACCGGTTTGCGGTAAGAAAGTAACATCCAATCCGGTCGTACTGCAATCGAAGACTCTTCGGTGCCCGGCAGGAACAGCGGATAATCGCCCAAATAAGTATCTGTGAATAAGCAACCATCCGCATCAAATCCAGAAGGATAGAAAGACAAGCGGCGTTCGAACATGTGGCGCACACTGATAGCATTGGTCGCCGCTTTCCACCATTGCTTCCCTGCCTGGAACAGGCATCCGTGACCCGCCCCACCAATAAATCCGGATGGTTTGTAAGAAACAGGATTGGCATCCACATAGTGGAAAGGACCCATTGGAGAATCTCCTATATAAACCCCATCAGCATACGATTTCCATTCCGTACCCGGGCCTGCATATTGCAGATAATACTTACCGCCATGTTCTGTCATCCAAGCACCTTCAATATATGGGCGACGTGTCAGTTCGTTATGTTCTCCCGGCCGTTCCCAACCATGATGCTTTTGGTCACTGTTCAAACAGTCTGCTACTTCGGATTTGGGTTCCAATGTGTTCAAGTCTAGTACTTGAGCACGAATCGGATCTGCTGGAGAAGAACCATGATAGACATACAGATTGTCTCCTTCCACATAAAAGGCCGGATCCCAATGTGACCAGATTTCTTTGACTTGCTCCCATTGACCGGTTTCGGGGCTGTCCGAACGATAAAGCATCCCTTTCCCCCTAGTCGATCCTACATAATATAGATAATCATTATGGACAAAAACAGCCGGAGCATAGTCTTCTATCGGCAATACGGAATCCGGAATAATAACATGTGTCCAGTCCGACAAATCATCAGAATGCCAGTAGCCCGATGATTTGGAAGCAAACAACCAATACTTATCCCGATAAGACACGACTACCGGATCAGCCGCCTCACGGATGCCGTCTCCCCCTTCAATGAGCATAAAACGATAGTCCAAGTTCAAAGGATTACAGAATGTCTTCGGATGGCTGGCGACCGTTGCCTCTATTCTCTCCTCAAAATTGCAGCCCGAACACAAAGTCACAGCCGCCATGATCATGATTATTGATTTCTTTTTCATATCACTGCGAATTATTTATGTTTATCCCTGATTCATCAGTGTCCTCACACACATATTCTGTGCAATTGTCCCCAAGGTACACCCCAAACATATGAAAGCTAAAAAAACGCTTCATTTTCATCTTATTTTCACTGTAATTGTTTTTCCCGCCTTGATGGTTACTTTCTGTTTCCAATCCCAAAAAGCATTGTCTCCCAATGGTTTTCCAGCCTGCGACTTATCTTCTGCCAAAACGGTTACCGTAGCATCAAACATAGTCGGATTACAAAGTACCAATTTCAGACTTCCCCCCGTTTTCTTAATTTCCTTCATCTCTACATGATCAAACGTATACCCCGTTCCCAAATCGGTACGCACATAAATGCCAGGAATCTCCAATGCCATCAAGGCACCGTTCGTTTCATTCCATCCAGTCTTACCTCCATCGCCGCGCGAACCCCGACTGTCGGCATCACAATAAGTCAAACGCTCGGTGATTTTTCCATTCGGTTGCACTCCTTCAGCATGAGCATGAATTACATCACGCAACAAATCAGCATAAAGGACATTGCCCGTAGTACGATATAATTTAAACAACGCATCACCCGACTGAGTACAGAATCCGGGAGCTCCATGTTTATTCTGGGTACTTGCCCAGACAGCACCAGTCAAGTTAGCACCCAGTTGCGCTAATGCCGTATTTT
>BLLV01000123.1 GCA_011959205.1 Bacteroidaceae bacterium | reverse complement strand
CGTAAATCCAATGGTCCGGAGCATCTCCCGGAAAGTTTACGGCAAAGTAAGGATGGAGTTCATTGGTTGTTTCATTGTAATGATATAAAGAATCATTTGTTGCAGGATTGCGTAATATATTAAGTGTTACTTCACTTTTATCTTTTCTTAAATAAAATTCATCGACACCTAACATAAAAGAACCCGTCAGACTTTTAAAACGAACCGAAGGTATTTGTTGTAGGATATTGCCTTGAAAGTCCTGTTTCCATAAGGCTACCGACGATTGTTCAGGTACATGAGCAACCACCATTGTGCTATCTTTCAGATTCATTATGAAAGAAGGCATAATGGCTTTATGTGGAAAGGATATTTGGCAGATATATTGTCCGGTGCCCAACGAATAAACCATCATTCTGCTAAAATTACAATCTGCTACGAACAAACAATCTTGTTCTTCCTCTATTACTATTCTAAAGACACTAGGCACAAATTCTCCCGGTCCATTGCCTGCCTTTCCTATCGGACGAATAAACTTACCGGACTTATCAAACAATTTTATCTGATTATAATGCTCGTTGCCTACGGTCACTATATAGTTCTCGCTGATATATATGCTGGAAAAGGGAGAGATCATCATCTCCTTGGTGGTATTTTCAAGCCGCACTAGCCGATAGTCCGCCAATTCGCTCAAGGGCATCATTATAACTTGACTTGCTTTGTCGGCATCGCATACCAATAAAGTATCCTTGTTGTTGGTGACCCAATCTGCCACAATATTGCACTCAGACAGCATGCTTGTGTCCTTTGAACCGGAACAAGAAGAAATCAAGAACAGCAGAAAATACCATTTCAATGTTTTCATGACTTATAAATATATATATGAAATACTATGAGCTTTTTCTTTTAAGAACATTGTGAAGAATTCATTTTAGCATATTAGTTGCATTAAGAATCTTCACTAATGTTCAAAATAATGATACAGGATACATTTTACCCTATATCCCCATGCCTTCATTAGAAAATGGTTAAGCAAATTTACCTATTCCATATCCATAATCGTGACCCATCTCCATGCCGCCACCTGAAATACCGATAGCACCTACATCAGTTTTACAGTTACAAGCGCAACAATCAGCTCCTCCCAGAATGCGGTTCTGCTCTCTCTTCTCTAATTTTTGCTTAGATAAAGAGGCCAAACTAACCTTTTTTAATTTTTTCATTGCTAAAAAGATTAAAGTGAAACATTTTATTAATTAACTCTATTCATATATCAATATAATTGCATATATGCCTTTAAATTATCTATATGAAAGCACTGTAAATAGCACTCTCTAAACTCGTTTTTTGCTTCTTCTTTGCCTAACTGGTTCTTGATTTTGTCTAACAAGATATTACTATCTGGTTTTTCCATCATATATTCCAGCAAGTTATCGCTCAGAGGTATATCATTCAACCTGCCACACCGAGTAGCAATAAAAGGCAAATCAAACATCATCATTTCTATGGCTACACAACTGCACTGTTCATGAAAGGAAGGCAATACGCCCAGATCCGCTATCTGATATAATTGAGAAACAATGCCTTTATCCACCTGCCCTATGAAATGAATGTTTTTCCAGTAGCCTACGGTCATCTTCTTGAAAACGCCTTCTTCCCCTCTCCCGGCTAAAATAAGATGTACATGAGAATCTTCGCTTATTATCTTTTTCATACTCTCAATCAGTATGCCTATTCCCTTCATCTGGGTTACACGCCCTACAAAAAGAATCAAACGGTCCGTATCCGCAAAGCCGAAGTCGGCCTTCATTTTATGCCGTTCCTCATTACTGAGGGGGTGGTATTCATCTTGCATGCCATTGGGGATTACACGCACCTTGCCAGTAGAGATTTGGTAAACATTGCACAATATATGATAGGTTTCACCACAAAGTGCCACAATATAGTCCATCGCTTGAAAGAAAGCTTTATCCCACAGGTAATGTTCGTAAATGCCTGCCTCTTCTTGAAGCAAATCATGGCCTCCACTTTGAATGATACGCCGAAATGAAGATACATCGCCTTTCAAATCAAACAACCACTCGAAATAATGTATAGTCAATATCTGTTTCCCTTGTGGATATATCTTTCTTAATGTCTCTGCCAATAATTTATGATGCAAAAAGTTAAAATGGAAAGTACATTCATCTTCCGGCTCTATAAACGTCAGCAGAATATAAGCTGCATTTCTGCAATATATATCATTGTTTTCTTTTGTAAAGTTAGGAATCATAGGGATATGAAGATACTCTATGCCATTTTGGCATTCGGCATGCAGGAGTGGGGAAGACGAACATAGTTCAACCATTGTAATATGAA
Organism: Bacteroidaceae bacterium; assembly: GCA_011959205.1. Classification (GTDB taxonomy): domain Bacteria; phylum Bacteroidota; class Bacteroidia; order Bacteroidales; family Bacteroidaceae; genus Phocaeicola. Next base: position 1,280 of record BLLV01000123.1, on the reverse strand, counting down.
AATCCGTATTACGCAGGCTGTTCAGCAGCTGTTCTAGAAAAGTCTTGATTCCATACTGCGCTGCCGAACCAAAATGGTTGTTTATGATAAAAATCCGCTTCATATCCTACACATGTATTTTAACCCTTCCTGCCATCTTTCTTCCTGCCGGATAAAAGCAGAGCCCGAGTTTTGCATCACTGCCAGAATTATATCCCAAGCATCTTCAAATAGAACCAATTCATGCAGGGAGCATAGTTTTTTGAAATCTTCAATATATGCTTTATCAAAAGGTGGCTCATTTCCTGACGACAAAGCTAACCGCTCGGAGATATAGAGTGCAATTCCCCGAAAACCAGTCTTCCACGATGGATCCATTATTCGCAAAAGGCTACGTTCCATTATCATTTCATCTATTTCCGATAAAATTTCATCCAGTTTGCCTTCAATAAATCCTTGTTTATGCAAATAAGTTATTCCCCATGCTATTCCACACAATCCGTCCCCCAAAGTGATAGGCATCTGCATGGATACTTCCTCACACACATCATCTAACAATTCATTGGCGAATTTCTCATAAACCGAAAGTCCGGAATAACGTGCATAATGAAAAAAGAAAATAGCAATTCCCATTTTGCCGTCAAAAAGCCCTATGTCAGTATTATAACTGGCATACAACATTTGATAAGCGGCTATATTTCTAAGGATTTCTCCATCCATAATTATCAGGTTTACAAAAGTGGCCAGTGCTACCAAGGAATGCTCTGCTTACGAATTTTGCACTTGACTTCTTTTTATGTTTTTCATTTCCTAGGTTAACTTTTTCACAGCCTTTATCAATTAAAGATTGTCTACAAATAAAGAAAAAGAAATAAAATGGGAATTACAAACACTTCTTTCTTTTTTATATTTCTTTAATATAAAAGGAACCACTTCTACAATGCCACAATACAGTTATACGTCAGTTCGATATTTGATACTTTTATCGAACCGACGTTAAAACATAAAATCTTTCCATCACACCATTAGTCTTATTATCAACAACTTACAGTGTAAAAACCTTTCCAAATCCCCTAAACCGGTATATAAGCGGACGGTGTGGGCTATTCACCCGCTATTTGTAAAAGAATGATAGATATCCAATTAAATCCGACAGGATATGCCGTGCTTCCGTTTTATTGAATAGGACATCATTATGTAAACTTTCGGCATACACTGTTGCTTCACTCGGGTGAAGCAACGGTTCCACCTAGCAGGGCAGACGCATTAAAAATATTTCATTGATAAAAGTTCACAAAGAA
>BLLV01000122.1 GCA_011959205.1 Bacteroidaceae bacterium | reverse complement strand
TCCGGTTGCTGCATTATGTGGCTGGGGATATGGTTTGTTGCAATGTAAAACAGAGGGCTGTGTCTAATTAAACTCTAACGTGTAAAATGTGCAGGTTTTATGAATATTATAGTAATGCAAACAAAATTCTGCACATTTTTCTAATTAAATTCAATCTATGAAAGTAACAGTATATTTTATAATATTTATTGCCATTGTCTGCGGATGTTCTTCTTCGCATAAACCATCTGAAAATAATTCCATCAGTGGGTGGAATGTCATTGCGAAAAAAGTGATGCATCCAGATCCTTTAATTGAATGTGATTTGAATTTAGTAAATCAAAAAACTGTTTTTCCTTTAAGTAATTTAGTGACTGAATTTAAATTAATAAAGCTAGATAATGCCACCAAAGAAAGAATGATTTCTGTAAATGATAAGATTTGCCTGTCAACCAATCATATTATTGTATATGGATCAGGTTCGCAAACTACTAAATTATTTGACGGGAAGGGAAATTTCATCTCTATAGTGGGAAACATAGGTGATGGACCAGGAGAATACGCTCCATGGGCGGAAACTGTACAAATTGATGAAAAGAACAAAAGGATCTATCAAACTACAATAGCGAATCAGGTCTGTATAAATGTATACTCTTTAGAGGATGGGCGTTTTATAAAAAGGATTCCTCTTGTGGAAAAAGGCAATCGGGCTAGAATGTTCGTGGATACACAACGAGAGAGAGTTAGTGTACTTCAAGTACCTATGCCTCACGCTAATTACATAATATGGGAACAAGATTTTTCCAACCATGTTATGGGTGGTGTATCTGCATCGCAATATCAAGATGCTAATTATACAAATTCAGCGTATGGTTGGAATTCCGGATGTATAGAACCCGTATTAAATAAACTAACAGGCAAAATTAGCGCTAGCTTTGTACATTATTTTCCTACTAAAGATAGTCTGTATCATTTTGAAAACCATAAGCTGAGTCCTTATTTTACTGTTAATTATGTTGATAATAATAATATCCCTTATCATACAATAGACGAACTTAATAGATATTTTCTGATAACATTGTATATCAATGACGGTAGTGTATTTAAAAAGTTAGATAAACGTATTATCGTAGACAAAGAAACTTTGAAAGGATGTGAGATAAGTCTTTTACTTGATGAATTAGGTAATATTCCAATAGATTTTATTCCAACTTTTCAGAATGGCTTTTTCTATTATAATATATCTCCTGAAGAACTTGAAGAAAAAATCCGAGTTGCATTACAGTCTTCTGATGTTACAAAGAAGAATAAGGAGAAGTTAACACGTGTTTTAGATGAAATAGAACCTGATGATAATAATTATATTATGATCGGTGTACTGAAATAAATTGTGACAAAATATTTGAGAAATAAAAATGTAATTACTAATGGATAAAGAGAATCTTATACATACAGTTAATGGGTTTTATTATATATACCTTCACAACGTACTTTTCATTTACTTCCTCCGGAGTGTTTGCCTTATTGGACTGGAGCAAAAATATTAGATAATTCCTATGAAAGTAAAAAGGTAAGGTATTTTAAAGAGCTTTGTAAAGAACCGGAGGAGGAACGATTTGTTACAGAATATTCTCCAATAAAATTGAGGAAAAATCTTGCAAATCTGAACCATTTATTAATTGAAATAACAGATAAATGCAATTTATCATGCAAATATTGCGGCTATGGTGATATGTATGGGAATTATGATAAACGAGAAAATAAAAATAATACCTTTCAAAATATAAAAACATTAATAGATTTTTTATATAAATCTTGGTCCTCAAATGATAATCTAAGTTTCAATAACATTCGCTATATAGGATTTTATGGAGGAGAACCTTTAGTGAACTTTTCCTTAATAAAAGAAACAATTGATTATTTGGAAGCTTTGTCAGAACTTAGTGAACTAAAATTTGAATATGGCATGACAACTAATGGGATGTTATTGCATAAATATATGGAATATATAGCTGATAAAAAAATCCATTTATTGATTAGCTTAGATGGAAATGAATATAATGATAGTTATCGTGTAATGAAGAATGGTCAGCCATCATTTTCGCAAGTTATTAGTAATGTGGAAACGCTGAGAAAAAAATATCCGCAATATTTCGAACAGTATGTGAATTTTAATGCGGTTTTGCATAATCGTAATTCTGTTAAAGATATAATATTTTATATTAAAAATAAATTTAATAAATTTCCTACGATATCATCATTGGCTACTAATGGTATAAAAAAAGAGAAGCAAAAAGAATTCATCAAAATGTTTCAAAATCAGCTGGAGAGTTATAAAGAAGCCGAAAGCTGCTTTGATACACAAAAGATGTTTTTGCAAACCCCTGATTCTGCTATGGCAAATTTCTTCATAAACGCATATTGCAATCAAACTTTTAGAAAATACTCAGATCTATTTATATATGATAGTGATAAAGAATACATTCCTACTGGTATATGTATGCCACTAAAGAGGAAATTATTTTTAACCGTGAATGGAAAACTGCTTGCTTGTGAAAGAATAGGGCAAACATATCCTTTAGGGAAAATAGTCGGTGGTCAAGTATTTATGGATTTTGAAGGAATAAGTGCTTTCTATAAAAAGTTATTTGATAGAAACATTCACTTTTATATATCTAAATTTTATTTTCTACTTCTACAATCGTACTTCTAGATGTGCTCAAATTGCTAGTATGATACAGTAAGAATAAATTTTGTATGATATTTAGGTACTTAAGTGGTTAATCCTTAAAATAGAATAGCTAATTAATATTAATTGTTATTGCTAATTAATTTATTTCCTTTATTTTAAAAAAAAATAGATGCTATGGAAATATCAGCACAGATTGAAATATTAAATGCTCGAATAATAAATTCGAATATGAATATTTTCCCAAATGAATTATTAAATGGGAAAATGGGAATTTGTATTTATTTCTATCATATTTCCCAATTTTTATCCAATAAAGAATACTATGACTATGCAGAACGACTATTAGCGAATATATGCGATTCTGTTAGTAATGAATCTTGCATTGACTTCAATAATGGTGTGTCTGGTATAGCATGGGGAATTGTGCATTTGTACAGAAAGGGATTTGTTACCGGAAATATAAATGCAATTCTGCAAGATATTGATGATGTTATTTTTCGTACAATTCATTTTAGTTCGTTAAAAGATGAAGATAAGAGTAGGCTTCACTTTTTAGGAATCTTATTATATTATACAGATAGATATCCCACAATGAAAAGTAGGGAGAATAAAATATTAATGGAAAGAACCATTATCTATATATTGAATCATTTGGAAGACAACTTCCACAACGAGCAATGGATTCAGCCCAAAGAGTTTAATATATCGAGGAATGTACTACCATTATACTTATTAGCTTTAAGTCGTATATATAAACTTGGTCTTCACAGAGATAAGATTATAAAAATATGGGAGTCGTTATCGGATATAGTATTATCTACTTTGCCTTTGTCTGGTGCGAACACAACATTCTTTTTGTTAGGATTACAAAGCGTGTTGTCTTGTTTTGAATTATCAAAATGGAAAGAACGTGCGGATTGGCTGTCCACTACAATACAGCCTATAAACATAATAGAAACCGAGTTCCTAGATAAAGAAATATCTTTCGGTCGCGGATTAGCTGGTTATATCTGGATACTTTCTTTATTTAGCAATAATAAATTGATAACTGATCTTTTAAAAAAGAAAGTTTTACAGAAAATGGAACAGTCGGAGATATGGGGGGAACGGTTTAATCATGAATCACCTTCTTTCTTTGGAAATATAGGATTTTTCAATGGATATACAGGAGTTTCTTATATTTATTATTGGCTTTTAAATTATTAAGGTATGAAAATCGATTTAGAAGACGTCACTTTTTTGACTGTGATTAGGTTGGATTCAGTTTGTAGACTAGAGAATCTACTAGCTTCCATTCATTTCTTACATAAGAATTTTAAGTGTAAGATATGGATAATGGAAGTAGACGCCTATTGTAATGGAATTATAAAGAAACTTATAGGGAAAAAAGCGGAATATCATTTTATTGAAGATCATGATTCTATTCTCTATCGAACTAAATATCTAAATTTGATGGCAGAGACGGTAGTAACACCATTCCTATGTCTTTGGGATGCAGATGTGATAGTGCCGACGAGGCAAATCCAAGAGGCTGTACTCAAATTGCGTACAAAAGAATATGATGTAGCTTTGCCTTACAATGGTAAGGCACTTGATACTTCCATGTGCATTCGTGAAGTGTATATGCAAAAGGAGGATCCCCTATTTCTATGTAGGCATCAATCTAAAATGAGTTTTTTGCATGATGGATTAAACTTAAAAGGTGGAGCATTTATTGTCAATGCAAATGTTTATCGTGAGGCGGGTATGGATAACCTTCAATTTTATGGTTGGGGCTCTGAAGATTTTGAGCGTTATGACAGGTTAAATAACTTAGGATATAAAATCTATGTCACAGAAGGGGTACTATTTCATTTATCTCATCCGAGAGGTATAAATAGTAAACATCCTAATGCCCATAGTCTGATTAGCTCTGAATATGCCCTTTATAAAACAAGAGTTAGCTCAGCTGATAATCTAAAGGAAATAATAAAACTAAGAGATATTTCTTTTAAGCAATAATATATTAACCGTCCGTATGGGCACAAATTTTACATCTATGGAATTAAAGAAAATTAAATTGAATGCTTTATCGAAATCTACAATGGTAGATAAAGCTATGAATGCACTGAAAGGTGGCAATTGCTGTAATTGTTCTTGTTATTGGGAAGGAAGAGGTGGATCTTCTAGTAATGATAATATGAACGCAAATTATCAATTCGATGGCTATTCTCAACATGGTTGCAATTTATATCATAATTGTGACTATAATGATGGAAGCTGGCTGGAAGAAGCACATGCCTAGGTTATTTATTCAATTCTAATAGTGTTCTTTTAAAAGGATACTGTTAGAATTGGTACTTATTTAATTATTAAAAAGTAATAATTTATTAAAATTGGACAGGCTAAATAAAAAAACAAGTACAATGGCAAAATATTCCAACCTAAGTATCCTTTTTAGCAATACTTGTTTATTCTTGTTCTTTCAGTTCATGCCGCTGTTTTCCATCACTGCCCAGCAGAAACAAGGAGACGGGACAATTCCTTTATGTATAAAGACAGATAATATGTCTGTCATAGATGAAGGCTATTTGCGGGTTTCGTATGCGTTCAATGCAGATGATGTGAATGATTTTAAAACATATATAGATTTGCAATGGTTGGAAATAGGTAAATGTCAGTCAAAATACTATAGTTCTTTTGCATTCCGTACTGATTCCTTATGTACAGAATGGATTAAAAAACATTCCAAAGCAAGATCTGTTCCGCGTCATTTCAGTGATAGCAAGAGATCTTATTATTGGTCTGAATACCAATATACTGAATATTTTAAGAAAGAGAACAGAATGGCTGTATATTCTCGTATGCCGCATGGACTGAAGAAATATGACAGCCGGCATGTTGAGGAACTTCCTTTGCAGAAGTGGAAACTACTCCCCGGAACTTTAAAAATAAAGAATTATTTATGCCATAAAGCTATTTGTACATTTAGAGGAAGGAATTACATTGCCTGGTATACAAAAGAAATCCCCATAAGTAATGGTCCTTGGAAATTCGGAGGACTACCCGGTTTGATACTTAAAATATATGATACCCAGCACTTATATACATTTGAATGTATCAAAGTAGAACGTTTCAAATTTCCAATAAAACAATATGATTACTCTAATTATAAAGAGCGTTCTCGGAAAGAGCTTTTGAAACTACAACGGGATATTAATGAGAATTTTTATAAGGTTTCGAAGTCACGAAGTATGAAGACAGGCGAATATATGTCAAAGTTCACGCCATATCAACCAATGGAATTAAATTAATGACCTATGATGCGAAGAAAAGTAACACAACTCATCATCTTCTTCCTTCTTTGCTCTTTTGGAAATGCCAGAGCACAGCAATTACAAGGGAAAGCTCTTGCCCCTATTGCGGGAAAAAGGAATGTAAATGAAATGAAAACCATTGATGTGGGTTATCTTAAATGCTTGTATGCATTTAATGCTGACGATATCAAAGCCTCTGACACATATATAGATTTACAAAGACTGGAGATAGGCGAAAATGTTTCCAAATATTATAGCGACTTTGTCTTCAATAATGACTCACTTGTCGGGGCATGGCGACAAGCTCATCCCAAAACCAGAAGCGTGCCACGGCAAATAGGGTCTTTAGGCAAAAAGCCTTATTATTGGTCGGAATATAAATATTCGGAGTATTTTAAAGATACCAAAACAAATAGACTGACAGAATATGCCCGCATGCCTTATGGCACAAAGCCTGGTTATCAATGTTCGGAGGTCATTCCTGTGCAAAATTGGGAACTTCATAAAGAGACCTTGACCGTGAACGGCTATCTGTGCCATAAAGCCACCTGCCATTTTCGAGGAAGAAATTATGTGGCATGGTATACGAAAGAAATCCCTGTCAGTAGTGGACCATGGAAATTTGGAGGACTTCCCGGACTGATTCTGAAGGTATATGATACCCGACGGTTATATACCTTTGAATGTGTCAAAATAGAGAAGAACAAATATCCTATTAAAAGATACGATTTTGGAAGTTATCAACCCATTGAGCGGTTAGAATTGCTGAATTTTCAAAAGAAACTCAATGAGGATTTCTGCCGCACGGTGGGTGCATGTACCCGGGATGGCAGAGAGCTGCCTCCTCCGGTCGCTTATGAACCACTGGAGTTAAAATAGGCAAGAATGTAATAAGTGGGAATTATGGAAAAATATAAATATAAGATGGGAAAAAGGAAATTGTGCGTCAGCTTATTAGCAGCCTGTGCATTGATGGCATGTACATCAACTCAAGAGAATGATGGAAGCATTTCCGTCGTAAAAGATGCCGACAACCACGAAATTACGGTTTGTGATGTAAGCAAGGTAAAAGATACCTTGACCATTCCTTTAAGCGAATGGGTGGAGAGTTGCAAACTGGTTCGTTTCGAGAACTCCGATACGGCTCTCTTCAAGTTTTGGTGGCCTATTATTACGGACAATTATATCGGTATTCGCCCGCGAAAAGGCAATTTCAAACTGTTCAATCATGATGGCAAGTTCCTTTGCGATGTGGGGAGGGTAGGAAACGGTCCGGGAGAATATGCCGGTACGCTAAACAGTGAAGCGATTGATGAAAATAACAAGGTAATCTATCTTGCTAATTTCTTCAACAGTTCCAAAATCCTTAAATACAATATGGACGGAACTTTTGCCGGAGAAATTGAAATAGGTGAACCTTTGAATAAACCCAAGCTCACCTTACACGAGGATGGCAGCCTTTCTTTAATCCATCTTTATTTTAAACAGATGAACAGCATATTGGGAGCGCATATCAGTAAGGACGGAACTGTTTCCACTTTTAAACCGTCAGAGTCATCGACCGTTTTCAGTGAAGGCGAATGGATGAGTTTTGACCATGAAACGTGGTGCTACAACAATGTGCCGGGTATGAAAATGATGTTTACTTATTGTGACACATTATTCAGTTACAACAGGGAAAAGAATCAGTTGGAGCCTGAATTTGCATTGAAAGGTATTCCCGTGGAAGAACAGACTTATTATATATTCAATCCGTTGCCTCACAAGTATCTGACAGAAATCATTTCGAAAGGTACGCTCATAACGGATATGGAGAAGCAGAAATCTTACTATGTACATTTGGTGAATGACTTTTTTGGCGGATTACCCCTACCCGGTCCTTATTTCACTAACGGATGGTTCTTTGCCATGTATGAACCGGTTCAACTAATGGAAAAGATTGAGAGACGCTTATCGGAAAGCAGTTGTACGGAGAAAGATAAGGAAGTTTTAAACAAGTTGCTTGATTCGCTGGATGAAGATGACAACAACGTGATGTTTATAGGCAAATTAAAGTGATATTATTATAGGAGTTATTAACCTCGATTAGTATTGTAAGATATGATTGAATATATTACCTCTGAGAAGGTTACGAATTTAATAGCGAATTTACCGCAGCTCGTTTTTGAGGTAACAGATGCTTGTAACCTAAAATGCAAATATTGTGCTTATGGCGAACTTTATAATGATTATGATAAAAGAGAAAATAAAAAATTATCCATCAAACAGGCCATAAGATTGATAGATTATCTAGTGCCATTTTGGAACTCCACTAGGAATACTTCAGCTAAAAGTCATATGCGAATTTCATTTTATGGAGGCGAGCCTTTGTTGAATTTCCATTTTATTGAAAGTATTGTAGCTTATATTACAAAAGAAATAAATTGCCCCAATCATATTTTTACTTTTTCTATGACTACAAATGCTGTATTATTGCATAAATACATTGATTACCTGGCAGATAATAAGTTTCATTTATTGATTAGCTTGGACGGAAATAAAGAAAATAATAGTTATAGATTAGATAGGCGAGGCGAGAGTTCTTTTGAACATATAGTCAATAATATTGGTATGATAAAAGAAAAATACCCTGATTATTTCCGAAAATATGTAAACTTTAATGCAGTGCTACATAATAAAAACTCTGTTGAACAAATACATGCTTTTTTTAAAAGGATGTATGATAAAACTCCACGAATAGGAGAGCTGAATACAACTGGCATTCGCAAAGACAAAATAAATATCTTCAATCAAATGTATCAGAATGCTCCAACCAGCCTTTCTGAATCAAAAAAATCAGAAGAATTAGAGAATGAAATGTTCTTGAATAGCAATAATTATAAGAACTTGGCTTTGTTCTTGTATCAATATAGTGGATTTATATATGAAGACTATCTAGATCTCCTATATGACAAAGAGGAAATAAAGTCTATTCCAACTGGTACTTGCTTGCCTTTCTCAAAAAAAATGTTTGTGACTGTAAATGGCAAGATACTTGCCTGTGAACGAATTGGACATCAATTTAGTTTAGGGCAAGTAAGTGAAAAGGATATAGAATTAAATCCGGTTGATATAGCAAAGAAATATAATTATTATTATGATAAAATGTCTAGACAATGTGGAACTTGTCAGAATAATAAAGCTTGTATACAATGCCTTTTCAGTATACAAGATATAGAAACTAAGCCCATTTGTTATGGTTATATGAATGAACGAAGATTCCAATTTTTTTGCAAAGAGCAATTCGAATTCCTTCGTAAACATCCAGAGGCTTATAGAAAGATAATGGAAGAGGTTCTAATTTTATAAGAGTATTCAATCATTAAAAATAGTTAGTAGGATAATTATGAACAAATATTGGTTTTATTTAAAGTCCAGTGTATATGTGGAATTTAAGCATCAGCATATTTTCCTATATGATACGAGTAATGGGAACTACTTAGAAGCTACTTCTCATGACTTTATTAATCTAGTAGAGGAATTATATGAAGATGGAAATCTAGGTGTTATTTTAGTAGATGATATGTTATTGACCATTCCAGCTGTAAAGAACTACGTTGAAAAAATCTTAGAAAAAGATATGGGAAGTTTAATCAATATTGAAGAAATGCCTGTAAAGCCGATAAGTCTCGTACCTATTTTAAGTTTAAAGAAAGATATTGATAAACTCTTAAGTAAGGAGGATGCTTTGCCATATTTACATCAGGATTTAGGAAAATATTTGTTGGAGTTAAATATACATTTAAATAGTAATTGTGCTTTGTCCTGTCCCTGGTGTAATAAATACGATAAACAATTCTTATGTTGTTCAAGGGATACTTCAATGCCTTTTCTTTCTCTTTTAAGCTTAAAACGAATTTTCGAGCAAATTCAATATTTGCCAATTTCTACGATTAATATTTTAGGTGGAGATATTTTTCAATATGAACATTTGCAATCACTAGATGAATTGGGGAAAATGTCCAATAAAGTGTTAAACGTCTATTGTCATTATAAACATTTCTCAGTTTATAATTTTAAAGGGATACGTGCTATACATTTAATTATTCCATTTCCGGTAGATGTTGAGAAACTGCAAACTGTATATGCAGGTTTAGGTGGAAAATGTATTTTCCATTTCATTATAGAGAATAAGAATCATTATATGCAAGTTCAAAGTATTATTAGTGCCTTTCGCATGAATGAAGACATGATTAAAATACACCCTTTTTATAATGGTAAAAATATCGATTTTTTCGAAGATTTTATATATTTAGATAAAGAAGATATATTATGTGACAAAGCCTCCATGAGGGATATTTTGAGGAATAAGAAGTTAAATATTAATACGTTTGGAGGCTTGCATATATTACCAGATGGTAAGGTAAAAGGAAACCTTGAAGCGAATGTAATCGGGAATATTTTAAATCAGAATATTACAGAGATTATTTTTAATGAATTGAAAATGAATACGGCATGGAGACGAGTTCGTACGGCAAAGCCATGTTGCGATTGCATTTTTCAATGTTTTTGTCCTTCTCCTTCCAATTATGAACGTGTGATAGGGAGACCGAACCTTTGCCATGTAAAGTCTGAAAAATAACCCTTTTTATACTATTCCCTGTGGACGTTTTCCATATTGCAACTATCTGAGGACTTTATTGAGGAGAGTGATTGGATTAAAAATATTTGTAGAATACTAGATCTAAAATGGAACAATTGCTAAAATATATTTATCATAGATTGACAAAAGAAAAATGGGGAATTTTACCTCTTGGATTAAAAAATGGCAAAATGGGGTTAGCACTCTTTTTCGCTCTTTATTCCTACCGATTTGGGAATACTCGTTCGAGGAAGTTATCAATTGAAATCTTTCACTATGTTTTGAGTCATCGTTTTCTGCTGCCATTTAGTATATTATCTGGGAAAATGGGGCTTTCATGGAGTCTATCTCTATTATATCAAAAATCTATTTTAGAGAAAGACGAGATAGTATAAAATTTTTTATCCTCTGTTATGTTGGAATATATGCATCGCTACTATTTCGCGCTTACTCAAGTCAGTATGGAAGATAAATTATTTTCTGGAGGAATTTATATGTTGCAACAGTGTGGTACTAATAACTCAGTGGAAAGATATATTGTAGAGGAAAGGTTAATTGCTTTGGTGGACGAATGCGAAAGGCAATTGACCCAATCCATCAAGTATATTTATCGGCCGGAGG
>BLLV01000121.1 GCA_011959205.1 Bacteroidaceae bacterium | reverse complement strand
GTGGTACACGTTTCAAATGCTACCCGGGGCCCTTTTCAAGTGTTAGCTACACCGCCTGTCTTGCGTCGGATCATGCCGCACAAGCCCTGATAGGAGTTTCCCGTGTCCACCAATACCACATGTGCGCCTTGCTCATAATATTGGCGCACGAGGTGGTTCATGAAGAAAGACTTGCCGCTGCCCGAAGGACCCAGCACGAACTTGTTGCGGTTGGTCGTGATACCTCGCTTCATGGGCAGGTCGGAGATGTCAAGGTGCAGCGGTTTTCCCGTGAGCCTGTCCACCATCTTGATGCCGAAGGGCGAGAGCGAGCTGCGGTAGTTGGTTTCCTCTGTGAACAGGCACACCGCCTGTTCGATGAAGGTGTGGAAACTCTCTTCCGCCGGGAAGTCCGCCGCATTGCCGGGTATCGCCGCCCAGTAGAGTGTCGGGCAGTCGATGGTGTTGTGGCGCGGCACGCATTCCATGCTTGCCAACTGGCTGCCCACGTCGTTCTTGATATGCTTCAGTTCCTCCGCATCGTCGCTCCACGCCATGACGTTGAAGTGTGCCCGTACCGAGGTCAGTCCGTAGGAATGGGCTTCGTTCAGGTATTGGTCTATCCACTCGCGGTTGATGCTGTTGCTCCTTGAATAGCGAGATAGCGACTGCATGTTACGGGCGGACTTCTCGAACTTCTGCAAGGTTTCCTCACTGTTGTCTATCAGCACATACTGGTTGTAGATATGGTTGCAGGAGAGCAGAAGCCCCACCGGGGAGGCGAATGACAGTCGGCAGTCACTCCGGTCGGTGGAGAGCTTCTCGTAACGGGTGTCGGTAGCCACCTTGCCCGGCAGGTCTTCCGCGTCGGAGAGGGTGTGCAGACACAGGCGGTTGTCGCCGATGCGCATCTCCCTTGCCGAAAGCTCGATGTCCTGCAAGGTGGTGTCACCTTCCGGCATGAGCGAGAAGTAGCGTTCAATAAGTCCCGTCTTTCCCTCAGTACCCACAATCTCATCGGTGGAGAGGCGGCGCAGCCTGACAAGCCCGCTGTCGTTCATGATGCGCTCGAACTGTTCGCAGGCTTCCAAGAACTTGGTCGTGGTTTCCCTGTCCAGCTCCTTCGGGATGATATGTCCCCGGCACAGCGTGCTGAAATTGCTCTGCATCCGGTTACGCTCCTTTGTTGTCTTGGTCAGGTAGAGGTAGCAGGTGTGTTTCAGGTACGGACGCTCGTTGAAGTGACGCTCGAAAGAGCGGCTTAAAAAGCTCATGTCGTCCTTCTGAAGCTCCGGTTTGTAGCGTTCCTTGATGAACCAGTCCTGTTTGTGGACGACGGAGTAGTCCGGCAGCACCTTGATAGCCTTGCACCAGCAACTGTGTATCGCCTCGTACTCCGCACCCGTCACGGTGTAAAGTTCCGGTAGTTCCACCTCGAAAGCCACCGTGATGTCGGCGTCCTTTGAGATGATGCAGCCATGCTCCACCGCTAAAAGTGGGAACCTGTTTTCCAGTGTTGTCATTTTCGATGTATTCCTCATTGTCTTTCTTCCTTTCGTTGTCGTTTGAACAGACGGGTTATCCGCCGCCGGTTGATAAGGTATCGGGGATGGCTCCGTGCCGCTCCTAATTTCATCAGCCCGTGTTCACCGTACCGGGCGTTCAGCGCGAAGGTCTGCCATACAAGGAGGGAGGACGATGCCGCGCCGAAGCCGATACATATCCACTGGTCGATACCGACCATGTAGAGGATGACGAACAGGACGAAGAGAGCCAGCAGACCTCCGCAGAAGATGAAGAGGTACTGTGCCTTCAAGCCCTTGAACTCTACCGGACGGCCGATACCCTTGTTGATTGGGTATTCAGCCATACATTATTTATTAAAGGAAGAATGAGCGCAGGATGGTGGCGGCAACAATCAGGAAGATGCACGCGCCGAACCACGAGGCGGCTGTCTTGCTGGTGTCGGGGTCGCCCGATGAAAACTTGCCGTACACTTTTACGCCCCCGATAAGCCCGACGACTGCACCGATGGCGTATATCAGTTTAGTTCCGGGGTCGAAATAAGAACTCACCATAGAGGTGGCTTCGTTGATGCCCGCGATGCCGTTTCCCTGCGCGAAAGCGGAGGCGGTTGCGGCGATGACAAGTGCCGCGGAGAGGATTGCTTTTCTGTTTTTCAAGATGTTCTTGTTCATAAACTGTTCTTGTTTTTTGCCGTCAAAAGGGTGGATGGTCCTTTGTCGGGCGGTTGATACTTTGTTTCTTTACTTTGGTTTTAGTGGATGCCCGTTTGTTTCCACGGACGTGGGCGTGTCCGTTGCGGATGGGGATGCGCCTTGCGTTTCCTCGCCGCGTGGGTTGATGTCATTCTTTCATGTTCATTTCTTTTATTGTTGTCATACATAGTTGCGAATGTCGAACTCCTCGATGTTGTCCGGCACGACGAACTCCTTTTCAGATTTCTTCAGCCGAATCTCGATAAGCCCCTTGATGCGGATGCCTATCTCCGAAGAGCCTTCCATCATTTTCTCGTACAACTCCGTGCCCTCCATGTCGGTGAACACCTTAGCCGCCTTTTCACGTTCCGCCTGTGTCGCGTCCGGGTTTTTGGCGGTCTTGCAGGCGTCGTCAATCTCGTCAAAGCTGCTGCCC